>NZ_JADEXN010000324.1 GCF_015207075.1 Zarconia navalis LEGE 11467 | reverse complement strand
CTCAAAAAATCTCCGTGGCGCTGATTTATGCTTCGGCATACGGCAATACGGCCACTGTGGGACAAGCGATCGCTAGCGGTCTGACGAAGGCAGGGATTGGGGTGGAGTCCATTAACTGCGAAGTGGCCCAACCGGAGGAGATTCAAGCGGCGGTGGAAAGATGCGCCGGGTTTATCATCGGTTCTCCGACCCTCGGCGGCCACGCACCTACCCAAATCCAAACAGCGCTCGGGATTATCCTCTCTAGCGCCGATAAGAGCAAGCCTGCCGGGGTCTTCGGGTCTTTTGGCTGGAGTGGAGAGGCGATCGACCTATTGGAAAGCAAGCTGCGTAACGGGGGCTATCAACTGGCGTTCGAGACGATTCGGGTGAAGTTCAAACCCACCGAGACGACCCTCAAAACCTGCGAAGAAATCGGCACGGACTTCGCTCAGGAGATTAAGCTCTCGAAAAAATTCCGTCCTCCCACCCAACCGGCAAGCAATACCGAGCAAGCCGTCGGGCGAATTATCGGGTCTCTGTGCGTTCTAGCGGCTCAACAGGGAGAAGTCACCAGTGGGATGCTAGCCTCTTGGGTCTCTCAGGCCACGTTCGATCCGCCGGGTTTGACAGTGGCGGTGGCCAAAGATCGGGCGGTGGAATCTCTGACCCATATCGGCGATCGATTTACGCTCAATATTCTGGCTGAAGGTCGATCCATCAGAAAGAAATTTATGAAAAAGTTTTCCCCCGGAGAGGATCGATTTGCGGGGTTGGAAACCGAAGAGGGGGAAAACGGTTGTCCGATTATCAAAGAAGCCCTAGCGTATCTCGAATGTACGGTCAGCGATCGCATGGAATGCGGTGACCATTGGGTAATTTATTCCACGATCGATTGCGGGAACGTACTGCTACCGGATGGGCAAACTGCCGTCCACCATCGCAAGTCCGGCAGTCATTATTAGGTCGATCGGTATTCAGCTTTTAAGCAACGGTAGGGTGGGCAGTGAGATATATCATTCAATTTAAACGAAAAACTGCCTACCTTTTCGATATCGGCTTTCGGAAAGCGCAAAACTGAAATCGCTCGAACCAGATGCTCGAATTCCAAAATCATCTCAATTTTATTGGGAGATGGTTGAAACATCATCAACCGGATTCTTATGCTGCTTTAGAACCTGGATTGAGTCGATCGGAACTGGATTATTTCTTAGAGCCATTCCCCTTTTTATTGCCGGCTGAATGTTATGAGTTATATCAGTGGCATGACGGTATGACCCCCCTAGATATGGGTTCGGACATTTACAATGGAAGCCCTTACCAGCTTTTTCCCGGCTATACATTTAACCCCATTCAAGAGGCAATCGATTTACGCTCGAATATTTTTGAGTCTGTTGAAAATTTACTGCTCTATAAAATGAGACATGAAGAGGGGATATGGATAGAGCATTCGGGACTTCTCAATTGCTATTTCCTACCAATATTCACTCTCGATCTTAAAGAACATATTTGTCTACTCGGAACAAAGGAAACAGTAGAAAGATCTTATTTATTTAAGTTTTTTAGTGAAGGAGAAATTTATTTTTTGTATGACAGTATTAGTAGCATGATGCAGACAATTGCTGCTTGCTACAAAGTTGGAGCATACTATAATTTTAAATATCCCGATGGGGACAAAGAAATTCGTTGCGATAAAAATCTAGCAGAAGAAATTAGAATACAGTATAATCCCAATGCTGCGTTGTACTCCTAAAATCAATTAAATCGGCTGTAACGATATTTCTATTCCAACGCTTTAATCATCAATTAAAACTAGCTTACGAATTTTATTGTGTCGCTTCTCTCGATAATCTGATTCAATTGCTGCAAAAAAAATGCGCCAAGCCGGAATTGAAAATATTGCTGGAAAGGCAATTTTAATACCCGAAATCAGTTTTTTTTGTTTAATTGCAGCCCAGCTCCAACGTAACTGAATGTAAGCTCTAACCACCTTTACTTGAGGTAAATTTTCCTTCTGATGAGTTTGAATAAATTGATATAAGTTATCTAGTATATTTATATTTGTATCGAGCTGAAGTGCAATTTTATTATGTCGATTTTCGCTCTTGTCTCGATTTCGATCGACATATTTAGAAATAGGGCGATGTTCGGAAGAAAAAATAACTTGACTTTTTAATTTTAAGATGTGCCAAAATTTAATTTTTTTGAGCATTGGACGACGCTCACTCACTTGAAAGTCCTTTAAAACATCCAAAATATTATGATGGGTTCTCCATTTTTGTTCGGAATTTAAAAGTTCTGGAGATTGAGAAAATAGCTCATCTGCATATTTTGCAAATAATTTATTTTGGGCAGTCCAAGGTTTATGACGAAACAAAATGGCTTTAACTAACAGTTTCCATGCCGTGAAAGAAAATATAGCAGGAAATGCAGTCACGATCGTCGACAAAAATTGACCTTGCTTGAGAGAAACGAAACTCCAATGTAGTTTTAAATAATCTCGAACATCTTTAATTTCAGGTCGATCGTCATGATACTTTTGATTGACGAGGGTGTGGATTTTCTGCTTCATCAAAATATTGGTATCCATCCGCTTTTGCACGGAAAAGCGGTGATTGTAAGCCCCCGGCCAAATCGTGCGATAGGAAAGACATTGATTGAGAAAGACCGCATCCCCAAACTGGGCGATTTTAATCCACGAATCGATATCGTCGCAGTTGCCATCGAACCGAGAATCCCAACCCCCTGCCTGCCAAAATATATTTTTGCGAAAGGCAACCTGAACGGGAGTGCCGAAGGGAACCATTTCCAGCAACATTCCGTAGTGAATATCTTCCTGGGGAATGTAAAATGCTTTCCCCGGTCCTGTTTTGGGCGTACAACTGAGTTCGACTTCTTGGGCATCCACTTGTGCTGCTTGACAAGAACAAATGACCGCTTGAGGGCGTAAGGCGATCGCCTGGGACATTTCTTCGATGCAGTTTTGGGCCAGATAATCATCATCGTCTAGGGGTTTAATCCATTCACCCCTCGCCATTTTCACCCCAGCATTCATGGTCAGGGAATGACCCAAATTAGAAGCATTGCGATGGTATATCAGGCGATCGTCTCCCTGTTTGCGCATCGACTCTTGTAGGCGGGTGACGTATTCTTGGGTGCCATCGGTGGAACAATCGTCAGCAACGATCGTCTCACAGGCAACCGTTTGTGATAGTGCCGACTCGATCGCCCGCTTTAAAAGATCTAAACGGTTATAGGTTGTAATGACAACGCTGAAGTTCATGCACCTGGGAGACTCGCCAAGGCTATTTTCTAGTCGGGTTTCAAATCTGGTTAGATTTGGACGCAAAACCATAACCGATGGATGCCCCTCATTGTATCCTCTGTTTGATAATACATTCTAGAAAGTGATTGGGTTTGGTGAGGAGCGCTGGAAATTTGGGTTTTTCTCCGCATCCAAATTTGGTCTAAATGTTAAAGTCCGTTCGATTTCGCAAAACACTCCGAGGTAAAACTCCCATGCAATCCGTAGGGAACGTGATGCTTCAAGTGCAGCCGCGCCACGGGTTCCCCATCGATATTGCCCGCATCTAAAATAACGATATCCGATCGATCGTGCGCCGCATCGTACACCATCACCAGCACCCAACCGTCATCTTCTGCGGTTCCACCGGGACGGGGTACGAACAGCGGTTCGCTGCCAAAGCCTCGGGGGGCAAAACTATATAGCTGCCGTTCCCCACTGTGTAAATCGAGCTTCAGCACCCCTTGTAAGGGAGCATTTCCCGTTTCTGCGCGGGCGGCCCCAATATAAACATATCGATAGTTCCGTCCCACATTTTGAGGGTGCAAGCTGGGAAACTCGCAACAGCGGGATTCGAGAACGCGATGTTCGACGGTTTTCGATCCCGCAGAGAGTTCCAAGCGCCACAACTGTCCGGCAGGAACGCGATCGAAGTCCAACTCGCGGAAATCGGCATCGGGTTCGACGGTGGGGAAGGAGTCGTAGGCGATCGAATCTACATAGATTTTGTCTTCTTCCTCCCAGGCATTGGCATGGTGAAACACGAAAGAGGAGGGCGCTTCGAGAATCTGGACTTCCCGGTTTCCGGGTGTTCTGGGAATCAGCACCACTTTTGTCGTCCCACTGGGATCGAAGGCCACGCACTCGGCGGCCCCCCGCAATCCGAAGACGAAGGGGAGAGGGTTGAAGCGGACGGGATTCTGGAAGAAAATACAGTAGTTGGGGGTAATTGCCATGTCGTGAAGGAAGGCAAAACCGGGAATGGCGTGGCTGTGCTGCCGCAGCAGATCTCCAGCCGGATTGAATTCGTAGATGGTGATGGTACTCGAAATTCCGGCTTTGACGGAGAAGTTCACTAAGCAAGGCGCGCCCCCGTCCATTTCGCAGCACGGATCGATGCGAGGATGGGCGGAAAATGCATCCCCCGGTTGCAAAAGTCCGTTGAGATCGTCTTTGCCGATGGTTTCGAGAGTGGCGGGATCGAGGCGATGAGGTTCGGCAGCTTCCCCAAGTGCCAGTAGCTTTTCGCCCCAATAAATTACATTGGTATTGGCAATATTTTTGAGTTTTAAATCGAAGGCATTTGCCCACCAGCCACCGCTTTTTTGCGTGCCAAAAACGCCGCGATACAGCATTTTATTAGCCTTTTGTTCGGCGATATATCCTTCGGTGCGAACGAAGCGATTTTTAAAATGCGCCCGACCGTCTTTAAAGGCGATCGCGCAGACCATTCCATCGCCATCAAATGGGTGGTGAACCGGTCGATCGCCTACCTCTAGCAATCCCGGCCCGTTGCGAAATAGAGTTCCTTCTAATTCCGAGGGAATTTCTCCGTCGATGTCGTCGATCGAGTAGTCGTATTCATCGGGCAAAGATCGATAACCGCCCTGCCAGTCTTGGCGATCGTAGAATCGATTTTCTGTGGATAAAGTGCGATCGGTAGCAGTCTGGCAGGCATTTTGAGTTGACATTTGTGAGTCGATCGAGTAATAAGTTTGGAATTGATATTTTTATTCAAATTTACTGGCAAAAGCGCCATTATTTAAATTATAAATCGATCGGGTTCCCCTCTCCAAATAAATACCCCAGTCGGATACTGGGGTTCGAAGTTTACTAAATTCAAATATTACGACGAAGTTCTCAATTATTTTTGAGTAAATGCTTAAATAGATTATCTTTGACCATCATCTGTCGCAATACTTCTAATAGATAATCCTGTGCCTCTTCTTGAGAGAGGCCTTTAACTTGCTTTTGTAAAATCTGTAGTCGGAATTGCTGTTCCATACTCAGTTGGGCGGGCATATCCATATAGATCGCTCCTCACATACATTCTTTACATAAACTCCTCACACCGTACGATCGCTCGTTCGGAAGAGCTTGTTTATCAATATAGCGTCTGGTGGGTAAATTGTCTACGTTGTCAAGCTAATCCTAATCAATGCAACATTTTTTTACATACAGGTAAAGCGATCTCGTTAAATCGGTGACATTTCCGATCGAACAGAGGTGCTAAGAATAAAGACCGAGCGATCGGCCCTCATCGAGATCGACAATTAAAGCCAATTTTTATTCTTCGTTCTCACCCGCTGGTAAAACTCTTCCATAATGTCAATAAAAGAAGAATCTTTACGCCAAAATGCGGGGAAATCTCCGGCTTTTTTAATCGGAATTGCCGGAACGATCGCCGGTGCAGCCATTTCGATCGAAGTGGGAAGTTGCTTTTCTCCCAGCCAAAAATCCCGCAAACTGTCAATTTTGGGAACGTCCACCGTTTCGGGAGTTGTATAGTAAGATGTTGCGGAAACCAGCGGCAGATCTTCGGTTTCGATCGCGCCAGATAGCACCTTTCCCAGGGGAGATTTTGCCAGTTCTCGCTTCAGTTTGTCCCGCGATAATCCCCGCAGTTCAAAGAGCAAAAACGGATCGGCATCCAACTCGGCTGCGAGCAAATAACAGACACCGGCAACGTGTTTGCAAGGATTCGACCAGTCGGGACAAGAACAATGGGTATGGAGATCGTTGAGGCTGCGAGGAAGAAGGGAATACTCCAGTCCAGAAAACGCCGTATCAATATTATCAGGTATCTCGTTTATCAAAAGTTTGGATACCCAACTCGCCTTTTGACCCAGACGCGCGATCGCTTTCGACCAAACTTTTGTAGAAATGGGTTCTAGCTCAACTTCGGTAATATATGTTGGCTCTTTATAGACTCCAAAATAAGGGTTAACCGAGCCTCGAACCTGAGCCGTAACAATGCCGT
>NZ_JADEXN010000323.1 GCF_015207075.1 Zarconia navalis LEGE 11467 | reverse complement strand
CCATTACCCTGACTGAAGATGTCACCGTCGGTTGTAATATCCCGTTGTGGGGGATCGACTGGCAGCCGGGGCAACATTTGCTACTCACCGATTGCGAACATCAAGGGATCGTAGCGGCAGTGGGGGAACTTCAGCGGCGGTTTGGGATTGAAGTATCGATCTCGCCGTTGATGGAAACCCTGAACGATGGCGATCCCGTGGCGGTAATCGAGCGATCTCTTCAACCCAATACCCGACTGGTGGTTCTCAGCCACATCCTCTGGAATACGGGGCAGGTGTTGCCATTAGGGGATATCGTGCGGGTTTGTCGAAGTTTTCCAACTGACGGGCAACCGGTGCAAGTTCTCGTCGATGCCGCCCAATCCGTCGGCGTGTTGCCCCTAAATCTGGCGGAAACTGGGGTAGACTTCTATGCTTTCACCGGACATAAATGGTGGTGCGGCCCGGAAGGTGCGGGGGGTTTGTATATCAGTCCCGAAGCCAGAGCGTTCGTGCGTCCCACGTTTATCGGCTGGCGCGGGATTACCATCGATGGGAAGGGAACGCCGACGGGTTACGAACCGGGGGGCAAGCAATTTGAAATTGCCACCTCTGCCTACCCTCTCTATGCGGGATTGCAAGCGGCGATCGACTTTCATCATCAATGGGGAACTGCCGAAGAACGCTACGATCGACTTTGCCACCAAAGCGGGCAGTTGTGGGAGCGACTGACGCAGATTCCTCAAGTCACCTGTTTGAAGGCGCAACCTCCCGCTGCGGGTTTAGTGTCTTTTACGATTGCGGGTGGCAAACACCAGAAATTAGTGGAGTTTCTCGAATCGAGAGATGTTTTCGTCCGCACGATTCTCAATCCCAACTGCGTCCGCGCCTGCGCTCATTATTTCACCACCGACGAGGAAATCGATCGGCTGGTTGAGGGGGTTGAAGCGTTTGTGAGGTAGTTTAACGAACTACAAAGCCACAAAGGACACAAAGTAGGATGCTGTTAGACGGCGACAGTTTTGGCGTTCTATTCAATGTCAAAATCTGTCGTAACGCATCACTTTTAGGAGAGTTTAACAAACCACAAAGTCACAAAGGACACAAAGTAGAATGCTGTTAGACGGCGACAGTTTTGGCGTTCTATTCAATGTCAAAATCCGTCGTAACGCATCATTTGTCGGGTGGTTTAACGAACTACAAAGCCTCTTCATCTCCTTTGCGCACTTCCAATTCATCTAACAAATCTGGACGACGATCGCGAGTTCGATCGAGTTGTTGCTGGTGTCGCCACCGGGCAATCTCTCCGTGGTTTCCCGATCGCAACACGTCGGGGACGGCGTACTCTCGAAACAGGGCCGGACGGGTGTAATGGGGGTAGTCGAGTAAGCCATCTTCAAAGCTTTCCGCATCAAGGGATTCCGCTTTACCCACGGTTCCCGGTTGCAATCGCACCACCCCATCAATCAGTGCCAGAGCGGGGATTTCTCCCCCCGTCAGCACGAAGTCCCCGAGGGAAACCTCCCGCGTCACCAAATGCATCACCCGTTCGTCAATGCCCTCGTAATGACCGCACAGGAGAACAAGTTGATCGTAGTTGGCGGCGAGTTCTTTAAAAAGGGGTTGATTCATCGGCTGTCCTTGGGGAGTCAGCAAAATCACCTCGCGTCGGGGGAGAACCGGTAGGGATTCGACAGCCGCGAAAATCGGTTCCGGCTTCATCACCATCCCCACGCCGCCGCCGTAGGGTACGTCATCCACCCGCCGATGTTTGTCTTTGGTGAAATCGCGGGGGTTGATGAGGTTGACGGTGGCAATGCCTTTATCGATAGCTTTGCCGAGCAAACTCGCACTCAGGGCACTGGTGAAGAAGTCGGGGAATAGGGTGACGATCTCAAATTGCATTCCAACAGCAGCGAGTGTTTATCCGATCGCCGCAATCAGGCTGTATAGCGAGCATTTGCGCCGGCGGCTACATCAATAGTAACGCCCGTGATGTGCTGCGCTGCTGGGGAGACTAAGAAAACCACACTGCCTGCAATATCTTCAGGCTCTAGCAAACCGACGGGTAGCTGATGGTAGTTGGCTATCAGCCATTCATCTGATTCGGCTCGCTCTTGCGGGGTTCGCGGGCCACCGAGTTGAGTTCTGACCGCAGTGGGTGCGATCGCATTCACATTCACCCCCAATGGCCCCATCTCAATTGCCGCCGCCTTCGTCAGTCCCACCACTCCCCACTTCGAGGTCACGTAAGCCGGATTCTGCCCGTTTCCCTGTCGGCCAAATGTAGAGCTGGTTATCACCACTCGACCCGATTGCCGCTTACCCATTCCAGGCAACACCGCTCGCAAGGTGTTCGCAACACCCATGACGTTCACGTCGGTAATCGTTTCCCAAGAGTTTTGCCAAGCCGACTCATCTTCACTCAAAAAGCCAACATTGCTATTAATCCCCGCGTTGGCGATCGCAATGTCGATCTCGCCGAGCTGTTGTTCTGTCTGGGCGACAGCAGCTTTTAGCGCTGCAAGGTCTCTAACATCAGCTTTTATTGGCACCAATCGCTGACCCGCCTGTTCGACAAGCTGTTGAGTTTGTTGCATATCCACAGGTTCGGCGAGGGGAACGGAGTGCGTTGGAATGTCTGCGAGGATATCAACTGCTGCAATATCAGCACCCGCTTGGGCTAAAGCCACGGCAATCGCTCGTCCGATCCCCCGAGCAGCACCGGTGACAAAAGCCACCTGACCGGCTAACATTCCGTTTGATGGGGTGGAGGGCGTAACCTGCTCGGCTACCGCATCCTCTGCATTCAAAATAGACGGAATCGCAACCGCTGCGGCTCCTGCCGTGCCAGCGACCAAAAATTTGCGACGGGTGCTGTTCATCGTTTTGCTCCAATGAAGGGTTGGGTTAGACAAAAAGAGAGAGAAATCAACTCGCTATACGCAGCTGGTCAACATTCCGGTGGTGACATCAATATCGGTGCCCAGGATAGAAGTGGCATCGTCCGAAGCCAACATCATAACGACGCGAGCCATTTCATAAGACGTGTTAATCCGCTCGGGCAAGTTAGGCGGTGGTGTAGTCGGATCGCCATTCTGCGCCAAAATCGCCTGTCGCCTCATCGGGGTATCGACACCGCCGGGACTAATCGAGTTGATGCGAATATTCTGCGGGCCGTATTCGAGCGCCGCACACTTAGTCAGGCCAATGACGGCGTGTTTCGACATCGAATAAGGCATGATATTCGCAAACCCGACGTGCCCTGACACGGAAGCGTTGTTGATGATATGACCGCCCCCTTGGGAAAGCATCATCGGAATTTCTGCTTTCATGCACAGCCAGTAGCCCCGAGCGTTGGTATCCATCACGTTGACCCAGTCTTCTAAAGACTGCTCGGCAGAAGGTGCATTGGGCGAAACAACTCCAGCATTATTGAATGCGATGTCAAGCCGTCCGTAGCGATCGGCAACCGCTTGAAAAAACGCCATAATCTGGGCGGGATCTCGCACGTCAGTTTGAATGTAGGTCGCTTCGCCGCCTTCTGCTTTGATGGCTTCTTCAACCTGGCTCCCCAGCTCGGCCCGCCGTCCATTGAAAGCAACCCGCGCGCCCGATCGAGCAAACGCTTTGGCAGTCGCTTCACCGATACCGGATGTTGCGCCCGTGACGACAACGACCTTACCGGAAAAATCATGACCGGGGGTTGTGGAGGCCGCTCCGGGTTCGGGTGGAACCTCAGTATTGGCTCGAACCGATTTAGCCGCAACAGCAGCGGCGAGTCCGGCGGCACCGATCGCGCCAGTCGTCAGAATTTTGCGACGACCGATATCTGACATTTCTATATCGCTCCTGTAGATATATACCGAACCAATATAGAAAGAATGCAGCCGTTCTGTATCGGTAAATCTTGCTTTTTTTAAGGCTTATATTGCTATTTACCGTTTCTTTTTAATAAACTCTCCCGGTGTAATGCCTTTGATTTTTTTGAAGTTTCGAGTGAAATGAGTCTGGTCGGAAAATCCATAAGCGATCGCCACGTTAGCAATATTCGGCGTTCCTCTCGTCAGCGCTTGAGCCGCCCTTTCCACTCTTCTTTTCATTAGATATTGATGGGGCGTGAGACCGACAGCTACCTTAAATAGCCGACAGAAGTGAAACTTGCTGCGGCCTGCGACGGTGGCTAAGTCATCCAAGCTAATATCTTCCGATAGGAAAGCCTCGATGTAATCGATCGCCTTACCGATTCGGTGGCGATCGCCTGCTTTTACCCGAGAAAAATCGATCTGACGATCGAGCGGCCCGGCTAGGCGGTAATGATTGACATAGTGAATGGATAGCGCTGTTGATAGCAGCTCTACATAAAGCTTTCCGTTGGGATTTCGGGCGGAGGCTTCTTGCAACAGAGCGTTCATCAGGTGTTGTATCTGAGGGTCTCGGGCATGATGCTCGCGCGAGAATGCCTCAGAATCGATCGCAGCTTCTTCAGGTAACCCTTCTAAAAGCTGTTGTGGTTCGAGTGTCAGCAGCGCGAACTGGTTGTCGCCGTAGACTCGATGGGAAAAGGGCACTCCTGCTGGATTCACCCAAATTGTTCCTGGTTGACTGCGCTCTTTTCTGAAGCAGTTTCCGTCTTTCCACTCCCACTCAAAGGACGAACCGACGTTCATCGCAAAATAGTGCTGGGGAACAATGACATCATCTGTCCTGAACCCATCGTTCTGGCCGCTCTCGATATGAATCCCTTTCCAACCCAACCCCTGACTAGAGGCCGTTACTGTACCGACATCGATATCTGACCTCGGCGATCGCGTTTGACGATCGAAAAACTGAATATTACTGCGAATCTTGCCCTCTCCTCTGGCTGCCGGTACCGATCGATCCCGATCGGAGGACACTTTTTGACGAGCGTTGCGTTCCATATCAGAATCTCAACTTCTACCGGCTCAACGATGATGCGTATATCTTTGCGATGGTGTCCCCGTCCTCTCAAAACAGCGAGTCGATCTCCAACCATGGGCGATAAGTTAAGGTGCAAAGCCAGAAACAAGGCGAAAACCACCAACAAATTAGCCTACGAAAGCTTCGATAAAATCCCTAAAAACCACTTAGTTCGGGGGGTCAGTAACGTACGGCGATAGGCATCGGCAGCTTTTTTGATCCCTTCTGCCTGGGTGGGATAGGGATGGATGACACTCGAAAGTTTGCTCAATCCCAGATCGTGGACGATCGCGGTGGTGACTTCGCTAATCATCTCACCGGCGTGGCGGGCGACTATAGTCGCCCCCAAAATTCGATCCGTTCCCCGCTGGTGGAGGATTTTCACGAAGCCGTCCGTTTCCCCATCGGCGATCGCCCGATCGACACTGCTAAAATCGATTTTAATCGTGTCCGTCTCAATTCCCTTCGCTTGGGCATCGCGATCGTACATTCCCACGTGGGCGATTTCCGGGTCGGTAAACGTCACCCAGGGCATCACCAAGTCGCTGAGTTTGGATTTACCCAACCCGAAGGGAGAAAACAGGGTATTTTTAATAACGATTCGGGCGGCGGAATCGGCGGCGTGGGTAAACTGCCAGGCCATGCAAATATCCCCGGCGGCGTAGATGTTGGGATTGGTGGTTTGCAAATTATCGTTGACCTCGACCCCCTTGCGATCGTACTGAACCCCTACCCCTTCTAAGTTCAGACCTTCCACGTTCGGCGTGCGTCCCGCCCCGGCTAAAATCTCATCCACCACTACCGATTCTTCTTGACCGTTACGCATGAAATACAGTACTTTACCGCCCGGTGTCTGTTTTGCCCGTGTCGGCGTTGCCCCCACAACCAAAGCAATTCCGTCTCGAATTAGCTCATTTTGAACGATATCCGCAGCATCGGCATCTTCCCGGTTGAGGATATGGTCGCCGCGATGAATCAGCGTCACCTGAGAACCCAGTCGTTGGAATGCCTGGGCTAACTCACAACCGATGGGGCCGCCACCAATCACCGCGAGGCGTTTGGGACGTTCGGTGAGTGAAAACACCGTCTCGTTGGTGAGATAGCCCACGTCTTCAATGCCTTCCACGGGAGGACGGACGGCCCTCGCCCCAGTGGCGATGACGGCTTTTTTGAATCTTAAGGTTTTGTCTCCCACTTCAATGGCTTCGGAACTGGCAAACTTCGCACTCCCCAAAAACACGTCGATACCCAATTCGTGGAACCGCTGTGCTGAATCGTGGTGGCTGATGCCCGCCCGGAGTTTGCGCATCCGCTGCATGACAGCGGCAAAGTCTACGTTAATCTCCTCGGGAG
>NZ_JADEXN010000322.1 GCF_015207075.1 Zarconia navalis LEGE 11467 | reverse complement strand
CCTCATAGCTGGCATGGAATTCTCCCAGGCAAATCGTTAGCAGATGTAGACCCAAATTCCCTCCCGGCATTTCCCCAGCCGGTTCTCGTTCGTAAATTAGGTGCAAACCGTCCCATCCCGCTTCATCGCTAGACAGCAGGTGGAGATGTTCGATGTAGTCTCCATTTAAATCGAGGGTTGGCGATCGTTCTTCAGACACGGAAAATGGGGAATAGGGAACAGGGAATGGGGAATGGATGAGTGTCAGTCGAGGAAAGAAAACGGTAGGGGTAGTGCCCCTGTGCCTACCCCGTTCGGTATAACCCCTGTCGGTCGATCGCGGCGGCAAGGGGTAACCACAGCGGTAAGGGCAAAGGGTAACAACGGAGGGATTACGCCTACGAAACGACTAAATTTTAGATTTTATACGAGAAGGTTGTCGAGACAACTTCAACGTGACGTGATTATCGATCGCCGCGAGATTTCCCTCGCCATCGGTGGCACTAAAAGACTCGATGAATCGACGCGCTGTGGGGGGAAAATGGGGAAACTCGAATTGCGCGTCCCCATTGGCAATATTTGCCCAAAAATATCGCAAACTCGGAACGAGGGGTTCGGCTTCTTCAAGAGATAAATTTAATGGCGCTTCCGTCAACAATCGCATCATAAACGGGTGGCTGCGATCGCCCATCCACTCCCGCGAAACCTGGTTCAACTCGGGCCAATCCGGCAGCGATTCCACTCGTCCCGACTCGATTTGCAACCAACTTTGTCCCCCAGAGTCCGTCCGAAATTCGAGAACGCGATAGGGGTGGGGGTAGCTCACCAGAGACCCGGTGGTAATATCGTAAATGCCGCGATCGTAAGCGATATCTTGGGCATGGAGGTGTCCGGTAAACACCAACTGCACCCGCGCCGATCGCAACATCGACAACAGCCGAGGGGCATTGTCAAGCATATACCGACGACCCATAGGACTGCGAGATTGACCGGGAACGTGTTCGATAACGTTGTGATGAACCATTACTAGCAGCAGTTCTTCTTCCGCCTCAGCTAGTACCGTTTCTAGCCACCCGAACTGTTCTTCGTCCAAGCATCCCTGCTGTTTCCCCGCTTCATCAAATTGGTTGGAATTGAGGGCGATTAACCTGACCCCCGGCAGAATTTCGCGAGTGTAGTAGAGTTTTTCCGGGTTCTCGTAACCGCAGTGGTGGTAGTAGTGGGGAAAATCCGCCCAGGCGATGGAGGTGTCGTTCGCCAGCAGACTGGGGACATCGTGATTGCCGGGAATGGTGTAGGTGGGGTACGGCAGTTGTGCCAATCGTTTGCCCAGCCAGGCGTGATTTTCCGGTTCTCCGTGCTGCGTCAAATCCCCCGGAAGTAGGAGAAAATCTAAATCCAGCCCGCTCAACCGTTCTAAGATTAATTCTAGGGCGGGGATGCCCACTTCCACCAAATGAAAGCGTTTGGGGTGGTTCCAGATGGTGTGGGGTAGGGCGATATGAAGATCGCTGACGATCGCAAACTTGAAATTTAGAGTTCCCATCTTTTCTGATATTGTGGCTTTTAATATCTCAATTTTGACCCACCCCGATTTTTACTGTAGTCGAAATGAACCGCAGCGATCGCATTTTTTGGGTACTCAAGGGCGATTGATGGGATTTGCGAGAAGACTTTATCTTGATGCTGGCTTACATCAAAAAACAATTTGAATAAACCACAAAGGCACGAAGGACACAAAGTTAGAAGAAGAAGAGAAAGGAAGGGAAAGTCTAGGGCGGGGAAGGAAGTTAGTGGAAGTTCCAATTCCAACGCTGATGGCTAATCTAGTAACGTCAAAGATGGCAATTTAATGGCATACAGTGATTTTTCTTTAAATCGAGTCAAGAAAGTCTTTGGACTTACCGAAAAGTCTGTGTCCCTATTCGGTGATGTTGCACCTTTAGAGCCAAGTCATTGGATACAGGAAACTCTTAGCTATAGCCTCAAGTTGGCGCTATCTTCATCCAGCGAGAAAGCGCGATCGGAATTTATTATTGCTCCTATTTTAATTGAACTAGAACGACATAATTCAAGTAAAATCTCGATATATTCGGGAGAAAGTTTAGATGTGGACGATGCGCGAGGATTGAAAGGGGAATGCGATTTTATTTTGTCGAAAGGTCCCGTTTCTTTAACGATGCAACCGCCGATTATTTCTTTGGTAGAAGCGAAGAAAAGCGACATAAAAGGTGGGTTGGGTCAGTGTATTGCCCAAATGTTGGGCGCGCAACGATTTAACGAGTTAGAAGGAAGTGAAATTGCGGCGATCTATGGTTGCGTAACAACGGGGGAAGATTGGCAGTTTCTCAAGCTAGAAAAAAGCTGTATTCTTGTAGACGATCGAAGATATTATATCAACGAACTTGAAAAGTTACTGGGAATTTTTCAATGGATTGTAGATAGCTATAATTTTTAATGCTTTTTGTTAAAGATTCAGGCTTATCTGAATCTTTATTTAGAAAAACGTAAGTATTCAGGTTGAAGTTATTTGAGATCGAACCCACTCCTAACCCCAACCGCAGAGGGGAATTATCGCCTGAAGTTGGGAAGAAATATTAGAAATATTCATCTTCTACTCCCCTCCATCGGAGGGGTCGGGGGTGGGTTCGACGATTTGCTGGTGTGGCTGAATACTTACAGAGAAACCTTTACCGCTTGACAATTTGATTGAGACGTTGAGTTTCAGCCAAAATTCGCTCGAAATCTTCTTCTTCCATCCGTTTAACGTAATTAATTTTAAACTCTTCTAAGAAGTCAAAAACTAAACCTTGAATATCAGAAATATTCTTGGGCTTTTGAACTTCACCAGCGAAAGACTCGCTAAAATGTTCGATTAATTGATTGGTAAGTTGTGCGCCGACGGGGTCCTTGAGGGTTGCCGTTAAGGTTTCGTAAACAGTTTGGGTCATTTGCGAAACCAATTGTTTGACAATTTCATCGGGAACATTGCTCAGTCCAGGAATGTTTTCTAATCCTTGATAGATGGGAATGCTCTTTAAATTTTTAGTAATATTATGGTGTAGGAGTGCTTCAATATCCGGTTGAATTTTCGGCCAGACTTCGTAAACGCTTAAGTTGACAAATCGAGTCGAAAGTGCTTCGACTTCGTTGACATTATTTAAATCGATGTAGTCGCGACGTTCGCTGGTATCTAGCCATTTCGGTAGATCGTTTTGAATTGCATACTGAATTTGGTCGATAATCCGAATCACCACCATTTCTGTTAGCGCTTCGGCAAAATTAGCGACGACCCCTCGGTTGATTTGCTGCCAAACAGAGTCTAGATTTAACAAGTTTGTTCGATCGAGTCGAATGGCAACGGGAATCACCCGCAACAGCGACCAAAAGGGGGTAAATAGCGGTAAGGGAATCGAAAAGGGTAGAAAGAGAAAGACATCGTACCAACGCCACAGCATCGCATCGGGAAACCACTTCACGCCAATATTTCGCCGCGAGATAAACCAGGTTCGAGCTAGAAATTCTAGGAAAAATATAATATTAAAATAGAGATCGAACCACCAAAACTTATTAATCAGTTCGCCCGTTTCGCCATAGTGTCGGAAGTAGTTAGTTTCCATCAACGGACGAATTTGCCGATCGAAAAATCCGATTTCCTCTTGCCAACTATTTTGCGTTAAATAAGACCGAGTCCAAAATCGAGCGAACGCATCTTTAGAAGACGTACCTCGATCGTCAAAGATCCGGACGCGAATCAAATTTTTAATTTTTTCTAGCGCCCCAATTTTATTTGCCCGCGCGAAGGGATTATCATCGATCTTTTCCCGACTCATCTGGCGCAAATCGGCCAGAATCGGGTCCACTTCCCGAGAGTCTAATCCCGTTTGCCTGACTTGAGCTTTGAGTCGATCGACAGTTTGCAGGTATCCCTGAGTATCTCGATGGGGTTCGATACCTTTAAGCCTGTCGTAAGTTTTATGAAACCCTTTAGGAAACCGAAGGCAAACCTCTCGAATATAAAAACAACGAACGTACAAATCTCGATACGGAATATAGCTCAGATCGAACAGCACCAAACCCAAATTTGCCGCCGCCAGCAGGGCCATCACTTTTTCAAACCAGGATGCCGATCGCGTGGCTTTTCTCGAACGTGAGTAAACAGGCATAATTTAGAGAAGAAGTCGGTGGCGATCGCCGACGCGATCGAAGAAAACAGCAATCGCTAAAATTCAATACCCGGCTGCGCTTTGACTCCCTGTTCCCGGAAAGGATGTTTGACGAGTGTCATTTCCGTCACCAAATCCGCCCGTTCGATTAATTCGGCCGGTGCGCCGCGCCCGGTTAAGATAACGTGGGAGTCGGCAGGCTTGTCATCGAGTCCGGCGAGAATCTCGTCGGCTTGCAGGTAACCGAGTTTGAGCGCCACGTTCACTTCATCGAGCAATACCAGCTTGAATTCGGGGTTGCGAATAAATTCTAACCCTTTTTCCCAGGCTTCTCGGGCTTTGGCGATATCCCGATCGCGATCTTGGGTTTCCCAGGTGAAGCCTTCCCCCATGGCGAGAAACTCGATCTGTTCGGGCCAGCGATCGAATACGGCTTTCTCTGCGGGTTCCCACGCGCCTTTGATGAACTGGACGATCGCCACCCGGTAGCCGTGACCGAGCGATCGCAGCACCATTCCCAGGGCCGCTGTCGTCTTCCCTTTCCCGTTCCCCGTATTAACGATAATCAAGCCTTTTTCAACATCGCGTTGGGCTAATCGCTGGTCTTGCACCTCTTTACGACGTTGCATCTTTTTCTGATAGCGATCGGCATCGAGGGCCGCGGCACCGCTGAGGTCTTCAACTTGGGATTCTAGGGTATCGGAGGTGGGAGTAGACATGGCACTCTTTGGATATTCGTTCATCCTCAATTTTGACAGAAAACGGAGAGGGGAGAATTCGGAAGCGCGGAATTCGGAATTCAGAAAGGGGATGGGGGCAGGGGAGACAGTAGGCTGAACGTGCTGAAGAGGGCGTTAGTGTTAGCGATAGCGAAGCCATGCGCGATAGCGCTATAGCCATGCCGTTCGCGTAGCGTCTTTGAAGGAGAATGCCATAGCATTTGGATCTGCAAATTTTTGGTTGGACTCATGAGAAATCGTCCAAATGCGCGCGCCCCTACAATATGCCCCTACGATCGACGATCGCGATCGATAAACTCAAAGATTTCATCAAGTTGTCCGCCCCAAAATGCGTAGTCATGTCCTGCCCCTTCAATGGCTTCGTAGCGTATTGGGATGCGATCGCCGTGGGTTTTCACTAGGGCTTGATAAAATAACTGACTTTGGGATTCCGGTACGATATCGTCGGCGGTTCCGTGGGCAAGATAGAGGGGCATTTGCCATTCCTCGACTCGACTTTGGGGGTTGTCCCGTCCCGTCCAGCGATCGGGATATTCGGCAAACGACCCGTAAACTGCCGTCATCAGGCGATCGTCTGGGGTATTTTCCTGGCTGAAATCCCCCGATACGCTTGCCCCGGCAACAAACAAACCGGGATTTTCCAATGCCACCAACGCCACGCCGCGCCCTCCGGTAGATAGTCCCAGCAGCGTATTATGCTGTCCCGAACGGAGTAAATTGTGTCGCGCCTGCATCGTCGGAATCAGCCGTTCGCGGACGAACTCGCCGCCGGGAACCGCGTTCCATCGCAGTTCGGTTTCCGGGTAGTAGGCACTTTCGTAGAGGGTTTGCCCCATTTCGGGCATTATCAAAGCGTACCCGTAGCGATCGGCGTATTCCACCAGGGATGAATTTTCCACCCAACTCGATCGGGAAAAGTCCCAGCCGGGAAGTACCAGCAGACAAGGAAAATCATCGTCTTCATTACTGCCATACCCCGGAGGTAGATAGAGATCGTAAGCCACATCATCGACGGTGAGGTTGCGATTCCAGCCGGGACTGGCATTGGTGACGCTCATTTGAGTGACAGGAGAAATGGCAGGTGTGGGAGAAATTTGGAGAGTGGCATTTTCCGTCGTATTTTCGATCGAAGGTTCGATTTCCGAGGCAGGTGGCTGTGTCGAACAGGCGATCGAAAATGGGAGAAGCCAGAATAATTGAATCCATCTAAGAACGTATTTTAATTCCATATTTATAGATGTATGAAGTTCTCGATCGCATTAGTACTCCACCACAGAAATCATGAGGGTTAACTCGCTTTGCTTCCCCTCGATAGGAGAGGTTAGGATCGAAGATTTAGTAAGCCCTCCGATTGCATGAGTAAACCGTAGATCTCCCCTCTCGGGAGGGGTTGGGGG
>NZ_JADEXN010000321.1 GCF_015207075.1 Zarconia navalis LEGE 11467 | reverse complement strand
GCTCAGTAACCAGGAATGGGGAATGGGGAATAGGAAATAGAATTTGGGTGTACCTCACAAGACTGAGAATTGCTATAGATTCGAGCTTTGCCGTCTCGCAACCAACGGCGAGCGCGGGATGGTTTGGTTGGCATCAAAGGGATACCTTTTGGTGAAATTACAGGTACTCGCTGCATGGTGATAAACCTCGCGATTAAGTATTTGGGGTTCGACTACGCTCACCCCGTCGCCTCCACCACCTAATCCAAGATGTCTGGTCTCTAACCCACACCCGACAACACGGGTTTGTAGATAGTTCGGACTGGCGAAATATCCGAAAGTACGTGCCAGAACTAGGCTTTACGATGTAGTCAAGTTCCGGTAGTTGGTTGTCTACCCAAGCTCCGGCCCACGCACGGGCGGAGTTATCTTGACAAATTCAAGCGTCCTTTACTAATACGCATTTTATTGTCAGATCGACTTGTCTCAAAACCTTTAATGTCTCTGGATTTCCCCCATCTCCCCGTCTCCGGAGAAGAGGGCGCGCTTCGTTAGCGTTAGCGAAGCCATGCGCGACAGCACTATAGCCATGCCGTTCGCGTAGCGTCTCCTTCGGAGACAGGCTATAGCATTTGGAAGTCTAAGCTTCATTTGACTCATAATCAATCGCGTGGGATGCGCGCGCCCCTACAAACCCCTCTCCCATCTTCAAGGGAATACTTTTGGACTTCAAACGGTAACGGCAAGGTTACGGAATATTTGGGGCGAAGGTACAGGAAACCGCACCCGATCGTTGCCCCCTGCTGTTTCCAAGAACACGCTACTATATCTAAAGAATATCGCCATTTTTCTCAAGATAACTACAGGTCGTCTAACTCCATGGATTCACCCATCAGAGCCGTTCAATCGGGATATACCTACAGCGATATGTCCTATCGGACGCCGCCGCCTGACTTAGAGTCGCTGTTGCTAAAAGAGCGGATCGTCTATCTCGGATTGCCGCTGTATTCTTCGGACGAGGTGAAGCGCAGCGTTGGCATCGATGTCACCGAACTGATTATCGCCCAACTGCTTTACTTACAGTTTGACGATCCCGAAAAGCCGATTTTTTTCTACATCAACTCAACGGGAACTTCTTGGTACGACGGAGATGCGATCGGTTTTGAAACCGAAGCCTTTGCCATTTGCGATACCCTCAACTACATCAAGCCTGCCGTCCATACGATTTGTATCGGTCAGGCAATGGGAACTGCCGCTATGATTCTCGCTGCGGGAACCAAAGGATATCGCGCCAGCCTCTCCCATGCCACGATCGTTCTCAATCAAGCTAAAAGTGGGGCGCGCGGTCAAGCCACGGACATTCAAATCCGCGCCAAAGAAGTCTTGCAGAACAAGCAAACGATGCTCGAAATTCTCTCGAAAAATACGGGTCAATCGATCGATAAAATCAAAAAAGATATCGATCGAACCTTGTATTTTACCCCACAGACTGCCAAGGAGTACGGTATCATCGATCGCGTCCTTGAGAGTACTAAAGAACTTCCGGCTCCGATGCCCGTCATGTAATTGCAATCTACCCAAAATCGATTTTTAAATATCGATAAATTGATGGATTCGGTTAAAATTTTCTTCTTTTAAAGAAATAGCCAAAAACAATCTTCCAGATTTTCAAGAGGATTGAAAATAAAAAAAGGTAATTGTCAATTATCCATTGTCAATTGTCCGTTCTCGAACCCCCTTTGCCCCTCATTCCCAAACAACTCTTATGCCTATTGGTGTTCCTAGTGTTCCGTACCGTCTTCCTGGCAGTCAGTACGAGCAATGGATTAGTATTTACACTCGCCTGTCTCAAGAGCGAATTTTGTTTTTGGGACAAGAAGTCACCGATGCCTTAGCCAATCGCATCGTCGCCTTCATGCTCTATCTCGACTCCGACGACCCCAACAAGCCAATTTACCTCTATATCAACTCTCCAGGAGGTTCGGTGACGGCGGGGATGGCGATTTACGACACGATGCAATACATCAAATGTGAAGTGATTACCATTTGCGTCGGACTGGCGGCATCCATGGGTGCGTTCCTACTCGCGGCTGGAACTCCCGGTAAGCGTCTGGCGCTACCCCACTCTCGAATCATGATCCACCAACCCCTCGGCGGCGCGCGAGGACAGGCGACGGATATCGAAATCGAAGCCAAAGAAATCTTACGGATCAAAAAGCAGCTTAACGATATTCTTGCCGCACGCACCGGTCAAACCCTCGAAAAAATTGAGAAGGATACCGATCGCGACTACTTCATGTCCGCCGAAGAAGCGGTGCAATACGGTCTGATCGACCGCGCCATTGAAGATCGCCAAGAATAAAGTTGCTAAGACTAAAATAGTAGCTGGGAACGGGCGCTCGGGAGCCAAGAGAGCTTAAAATTACGAAAATTGATGAGAATACCCTCAGTTTTGAATTAGCTCTGACGTCGAAAACGCCCAAGTCCCCGTCCCCAGTTCCTTTTAAGTACCGATCGCCGTGAACGTAACCGATTGTTATCGAGTCTTAGGATTGAAACGAAACGCCAGTTTAGACCAAGTTAAAGCCGCTTATCGCCGACTGGCCCGCCAATACCACCCCGACATCAACCCTGGAGATCGGTACGCTCACGAAAAATTCATTCAACTCCATCAGGCTTATCAAGTTTTGCTGGCGGCGGCTAATTTCGATCGTCCCGCGTCAGAATCTCCCGCACCCACTCCCGCATCAACCCGTGGGGCAACACCCCCAACACCAAAACCGCCTCAAAAATCCTCTCAAAACCCGCCTACAAAACCTAAAAAAACAAAAATCTCTCGCCAATCCAAAGCCCCTTCCTTTCGCGATCATCCCAGTCTGTCTGACTTCGAGAAACAGCTCAAACACCGCAGCTACAAGCAGTTGCAAACGCTGTTCGGACAGAAAAAGTTTCCCCGCGCCATCGCCCTGATTGAAGGTTTGGCTTCTCGGTTACCTCAAGATACAGAAATTCGCCAGTGGCAGGCGGTAACCTACCAGCGGTTCGGTCGCCATCTCATCGATCGCCGAACCCTTTCTAAGGCAAGGGTTTATCTAAAAAAATCTCTGCGTACCGATCCCCACAATCGGGCACTGTGGCTGGAAGTCGAACGAGATTTTCGCCGTATGGAAAATTTGCTCCGATGATATATCGCTTGACAAACGATTACACCTCGCGCTTCACCGACCCTTAAAATTCCGATGGTTTCGCCCAAACGATGCGCGATCTATTGTCCCGCACGTGAATCGCTTGAAGATCGGCGATATTATCGAACCAAGAGACAATCGGTTCGGCAATCGTCCACATCAAACCCACTTTTGCGTTAGAAAACTGACACCCACAGGCAACTTTGCATCCGTCGCGGCTTTCTCCATTGCCTCTATTCTTGAGTAGATAAAAGGGTGCGGGCAGTCGTTCGGCGATCGTTTCCTCTCGTTTTCCCGCGATTCGCAGGGCTTGGGCATCGATAATCAAAGTATTATTATCGCGGCACTGAATTTGTTTTAGGGCTTCGAGGGTGGGGTAGACAGAAACGCTTCGATAGCGAGTTTGCCATGCCAAAATGACGATTCCCGTACTGCCGTCAGCATTCACAAGAACGCCACCTTCAGCAACGTGACCGACACCGCTAATTCCCACCGGATCGAAAACTCTGCCTAGTAAAAACGGACGGATTGCAGTCATATCGAAAGACAGGAAACAGGGGACAGGAAGAGATTCACAAGTAATAAGTTTCAAGAGATCGGTAATAAGTTTGACCTGAGCTTAAAATCGGAGAGTTCAAAAAATGAATTGGGTTTAAGTTTTTTTCATGAATGAAGAGACTTTATACCGTTTGATTCGGACTGAATCTGTACCCCTTATTACTTGTGACTTCAGCCCCGTTGGGCTGTGGCGAACGGTCAATAGTCGATATTGAGTGGTTCTAGAGGTAACCTTGTTTTTGGGTTCTCTTTCTCTCTTCTGCATTGCCACAGGAAATCGGGGTTAGATGGGATTCAAGATCGAAAACCTATTTACAACGAGAGTTATCGTTAAGAGATCGATAGCGAGCAACCCAACGCGCACCATCAGGTATTTGCGCATTCACTAGCTCGGGAAACATTAGGATTTTAGCTTATTCAAAACTGGCTTTACTTTACTCATTTCAATTGGAAATCGCATCGATCCGGATACACTGACCACTTTTGCTATCGATCGCGCTTGATAACATTCAATTAAACTCGCGTGTATCTAAAATCGAGCGATCGGATCGGGAACGGGGAACAGACAGGAGTTTTAGAGAATTTACCATTTTTGGCAAAATCGGGTTTAAACGCACGACAGCTAAGATCTCTGACCGATATGACTGCTAATCGTCAGTATCTCGTCGAACTTGATATTATCGGTGCAAGGGTTTTGGGAAGGTGCAATGAGCCATTGGTATCGAGAAAGTCTAGAAACGATCGTCGAGCAGCTAAATACGGACATCGATCGCGGCTTGAGTGAAGCCGAATCCGAGAAAAGATTACAGCAATACGGCCCCAACCAACTTATCGAAACCGGACGCAAATCTCCTTGGAAAATCCTCTGGGAACAACTGTCAGCCCCCTTAGTGGTGATGTTGATTGTGGCGGCGGCCATCTCTGCGGCTTTAGGGGATGCCAAAAATGCGATCGCCATCGGCGCGATCGTTGTACTCAATGCCGTGCTGGGGTTTCGTCAGGAATATCGGGCAGAACAGGCGATGGCCGCTTTGAAACGATTGGCGATGCCCACGGTACGCGTGCGCCGAGAGGGACAAGTTAAAGAGATTTCCGCCGATAGCCTTGTACCGGGAGATATTCTGTTGTTGGAGGCGGGAAACCTAGTTCCGGCAGACGGACGTTTGCTCTCGGGGGCAAACTTCAAAATTCAGGAAGCGGCCCTGACGGGGGAATCGGAACCGGTGGAAAAGGATGCCGCCCTGGAATTTGACCGGGATTTACCCCTGGGAGATCGACTGAATATGGTTTACCGAGGGACGATCGTCACCTACGGACGCGGGACGGCGATCGTTTCCGAGACGGGGATGCAGACGGAGTTGGGGCGCATTGCCCGCCTCATCGGACAGGTCGCCTCCGAGCAAACCCCCTTGCAGAAACGGCTAGAGCAGTTGGGCAAATTCATCGGCGCGATCGCCCTGGTGCTATCGATCGTTATCCTGATTTTAGGACTCCTGCGGGGGGAACCATTGACGCTGATGCTGCTGACGGCGGTTAGTCTGGCCGTGGGGGTGATTCCCGAAGGGTTACCCGCTGTCGTCACCATTGCCCTGGCGTTGGGGGCGCAACGGATGCTCCAACATAACGCCCTCGTCCGCAACCTTCCTGCCGTGGAAACCTTGGGTTCGGTGACGACTATCTGTTCCGATAAAACCGGGACGCTGACGGAAAATCGGATGACCGTGGCGGTGCTGGATGTGGCCGGCGCGCCGAGCGATCGAATCTCCAGATCTGCCCCTGGGGTTTCCTCCGAAGCGGTTGCCCCCGAAATCCAAGACAAAACCGATCGAGGGGCGATCGCTCTGTTGCTGACCAGTGGGGCTTTATGTAACGATGCAGTTTTGGACGCTACGGAGGGAGAATCCTGCGCCATCGGCGACCCCACAGAGACGGCGATAGTCGTTGCGGCGGCCAAGGCGGGGTTGCCCGAATCAGAACTCGATCGCCTCTTCCCTCGCATCGACGAAGTGCCCTTCGATTCCGATCGCAAGTTGATGACCACTTTCCATCGCTGTGCTGCCACCCCAGAAGAACTTCCCGAAAGTCTGGCGTGCCTGGGATCTATCGACCCAACGGGGGGGATGCCTCAATACTGGGCGTTTACCAAAGGTTCCCTTGCCAGTTTGCTGGAGATTTGCGATCGGGTTTGGATAGGCGATCGCATCGAACCCCTCGACAAAACCTGGCGCGATCGCCTCAACGCCGCCCACGATCGGTTGGCGCAAAACGGAATGCGGGTTTTAGCCACCGCCTTTCGTCCCCTCGATGCCCTTCCCGACGAGGCGATCGCCCTCGAACGAGATTTGGTCGCCATCGGTTTGGTAGGAATGCTCGATCCGGCACGATCGGAAGTGGCAGAAGCGGTGCAAACCTGCCAGAATGCCGGAATTCGGGTGGTGATGATTACCGGCGACCATCCCCTCACCGCCTGCCACATTGCCCGCGAATTGGGCATTACCACCGGGGGACACCTTCTCACCGGGCAAGAATTGGCGCGCCTGTCTCCCTCGGAGTTGAGAGATCGGGTG
>NZ_JADEXN010000320.1 GCF_015207075.1 Zarconia navalis LEGE 11467 | reverse complement strand
GTGGATTTGCCAGAACCGGGTACGGCGGATACCGCCAAAGGGCCACCAGTCCAGTCGGCCATTTCTTGCTGTCCCGGACGCAATTCGCTGCGAATGCGCGATCGGACTTGTTCTCGCAGTTGGGCCAGTTCTCGTCCGGTTTGGGGGTTGGCGTTTTCGATCGAGTGGGGGGACACCATGGGCACAGGTAACGAACTGTTTTAGAGTGTAGCGCTTGACTGACTGACAAAACTTTAGGCCTGGAGGCTTTGTCGGTTGGGCTTCATGCTTCAACCCAACAACTTCAAACAAAACTTTCAGCCGGCTTGGGTTGGAAACTCATCAAAAAAATATGCAAAAAAGGCATTTCTTTACCGTAAATTTACAATTCGGTATTGAATTGACAATCTCTCTAAAAACATAGATCTATATTGAAAGATTTCGATAAACTCAACCAGAGATATTCAAAAAAACAAAGCGCCGTGAAAAAAAAATCAAAAGATACAGAAACTATGAATTATCTCTTTTGAAATATAAAATGGTTAAAAGCTTTTTTGCGATAGTAGTAGCCTAGAGTTTTTAGCAAAACTAGTTTTTTTTGTTTTCGCTTCTAAACAACAAATTCATCAGAAATAATGCTTTGTAAATCTCGAGATTGAATTCTTTTAATTCCCTAAAAAAGATTTTCAGTTCTCTACTTTAAAAGTTAAAGTTGTAACTTTTGAGAACTCAAGCTTTTGCATTTTTAAAGAAAAATAAACACTCCATATGAATTCAACTCATACATCCAACACCGATGCTCTTGCCACTCCTACCACCACCACTCAAAATCCCACTCCCGCCTTTGAAATCACCGCATCCCGGCAATTTACTCCCTGGCTGGCCGAACAACATCTAAGTTTAGTCTTCACCACCTATCAAGCCGGAAAAATCTTTTTCATCGGTGTCAACCCCCAAACGGGACAGTTTTCTGTCTTCCAACGCACTTTCGAACGCTGCATGGGGTTGTGTGCCAGTGGCAACAGCCTCTACATGAGTAGCCTCTACCAACTGTGGCGGTTTGAAAACAGCCTCGAACCCGGACAAATCTACAACGGTTACGACGCACTCTACGTGCCGCAAATGAGCTACATCACCGGAGATTTAGATATTCACGACGTGGCAATCTCTGGGGACGAAGAGAAGAAAAGTTCTAACGGTTTGGTTTTTGTCAATACCCTATTCAGTTGTTTGGCCACTGTCAGTGCCACCCACAGCTTCGTTCCCCTGTGGCAACCCCCGTTTATCTCCAAACTTGCCGCAGAAGACCGCTGTCATCTCAACGGTTTAGCCATGGTAGAAGGTCAACCCAAATATGTCACCAGTGTCAGTCAGTCCGATGTCGCCGACGGTTGGCGAGACAAACGACGCGATGGCGGATGCGTCGTCGATATCGAGAGTAACGAAATTGTCGTTCGTGGGTTGAGTATGCCCCATTCCCCCCGATGGCATCAAGGCAAGTTGTGGCTGATGAATTCCGGGACGGGAGAATTCGGCACTGTGGACTTACAATCGGGAACCTTTGAACCGGTGGCCTTTTGTCCCGGTTACGGACGAGGAGTGGCGATGTGGCGCGACTATGCCGTGGTGGGACTCTCCAAACCCCGCCACAACAAAACCTTTCAGGGATTGCCTCTCGACGAGAACCTAGCGACCAAACAAGCCGAACCGCGATGTGGATTAGCGATTATCGACCTGCGCAGTGGGGATATGGTGCATAGCTTGCGCATCGAAGGCATCGTCGAAGAACTCTACGATGTGGCGATTTTACCCCAAGTGCGGCGACCGATGGCGATCGGACTCAAGAGTGACGAAATCCGACGCATGGTGTCCATTGGCACGAAGGAATAGTACTCGCAGAAATTGCAAATCGATGGGAGGGAGGGGACAGCCGTCATGCAGTGGACGGTTGGGGAGATGGTTCGTCCATCTTGCGAGGGTCATGAAAAAGAGACGATTGATATAAACGCCTCCAGTCAACAAACTATACAAGGATGATAACGGATGACTAGTGCAATTAATTTATCCGACCTCAATGGCAGCAACGGTTTCGTCATCAACGGTGTTGATGCCGATGACTTGTCAGGTCTCTCTGTGAGCAGTGCGGGAGATGTCAATAGCGATGGCATCGATGACATCATTATTGGAGCACAATGGGCCGACCCCAATGATAACTATCTGGCTGGAGAAAGCTACGTAGTTTTTGGCACTAATGACGGATTTAATGCCAGTTTGGAACTATCAGACCTTGATGGTAGTAACGGTTTCGTCATTAATGGTATTGATAGCTTTGACTTGTCAGGTCACTCTGTCAGTGATGCGGGGGATGTTAACGGCGATGGTATTGATGACATCATCATTGGAGCACAATGGGCCGACCTCAATGGTAATCGCGAGGCTGGAGAAAGCTATGTGGTGTTTGGCACTAATGATGAATTTGATGCCAGTTTAGACTTGTCAACTCTCGATGGCAGCAACGGCTTTACCATTAATGGTATCAATGCAGATGACCGGTCAGGCGCCGCCGTCAGTAGTGCGGGAGATATTAATGGTGATGGCTTTGATGACATCATTATTGGGGTATATTTGGCCGATCCCAATGGTAATCGCGAGGCTGGAGAAAGCTATGTGGTGTTTGGCACTAATGATGGATTTGATGCCAGTTTAGACTTGTCAACTCTCGACGGTAGCAACGGTTTTGTCCTCAACGGCATCGATATATTTGACTATTCGGGCTTCTCTGTGAGCAGTGCGGGAGATGTCAATGGTGATGGCATTGATGACATCATTATTGGGGCACGTTTTGCTGACCCCAATGGTAATAGTGGTGCCGGAGAAAGCTACGTTGTCTTTGGCACTAATGATGGATTTGATGCCAGTTTAGACTTGTCAACTCTCGATGGCAGCAATGGCTTTACCATTAATGGCATCGATAGCTTTGACCTTTCAGGCACTTCCGTCAGTGGTGCGGGAGATGTCAATGGTGATGGCTTCGATGACATCATTGTTGGAGCACGTTTTGCTGACCCCAATGGTAATCGTGAGGCTGGAGAAAGCTATGTGGTGTTTGGCACTAATGATGGATTTGATGCCAGTTTAGATTTGTCAACTCTCGATGGCAATAATGGCTTTACCATTAATGGCATCGATTCTGGTGACAGTTCGGGCTTCTCTGTGAGCAGTGCGGGAGATGTCAATGGCGATGGCTTCGACGACATCATTATTGGAGCACATTATGCATCTCCCAATGGTAATTTCACTGCCGGAGAAAGCTACGTGGTCTTCGGTTTCAGTACGGATTCGACGATCGGCACGAGTCCCACTATATTTGACGACGATCTCAGTTTCACGGCTGCCGACGAAACCATTGATGCTCTGACCGGAGATGATACCATCCGCGCGCGGCAAGGGGACGACGATGTATTCGGCAACGATGGCAACGATCGACTTTTCGGTAACCAGGGTGACGACACCCTCGACGGGGGGGCGGATGATGACAACCTCTTCGGCGGTTCGGGTAATGACCTGTTAATCGGAGGCTCCGGTAATGACTCACTAAATGGTGGCTTAAATAACGATACTCTTCGTGGAAACAGCGGAGACGATCGCCTCAAGGGTCAGTCAGGAAACGATAACTTAATTGGTGGAAACGGGCGCGATACCCTTTTAGGGGGTAATGGCGACGATCGACTTTGGGGTGAAGCTGGAAGCGATGTACTCAAGGGTAATCAAGGAAATGATTTTCTTCGAGGATGGCGCGGAAACGACACGCTCATCGGTGGCGAAGGACAAGATATTTTTGTTCTTGAATCCGAGAAAAATGGCACAGACATTATCGAGGATTTCATCGTTGAAGACGATGCAATTGGATTAAGAGAGGGTTTAACCTTCGATGATTTAGAAGTTGTCCAAAGCAATGGAAATACGAATATCAATGTTTTCAATGAAACCCTAAATATTTCTGAAACATTCGCAATCTTGGAAGGTGTAACACTCACCCTCGAGGAATTAACAGTTATCTAAGATGTGGTTGGAGGTGCATTAACGATATTCTAAATGGGTAAGCTTGGGAAGGCTGGTAGTACTCTCTTCTAGTCCCTAGATCTCTATTTTCCCCTATCTATCGGATGGGGGATTTCCGCGTGTTTTGGGATGTTTTCGCGGGGCTGATGGAGGAAAACAAGAGCAATCAATATGGCTTCACCATCAAGAATGCATGAATCACATCCTTGAGTACGGGGTCTCGCAAATGTTCCCTTAACGCTTTAAGAGTTCCCATATCGACCGAACATCCCAAAATATCCTGTAAATAAAGCCGCACTTCGATAAATTCAAACAGTCCAACAGGTCGATCGAACTCCACTAAAAAATCCACATCACTATCGGGCCCGGCTTCATCTCTTGCCACCGAACCAAACAAATCCAGAGACTTAACTCCCATCGCCTGTAACTGTTCTTGATGTGCGGCGATAATTGCCAGTACCTCATCTGGTTTCATCGTGGGTTTCCCGCAACTGATTGAATATTAAGGTAGTAGATTCAACGATCGCAAAGTCATTGAATCTACTACCTTAAATAAGAACACCAATCGCTCCAACTTCCGGCGTAGAGTTTGGGATTTTCGACTTGGGCTAAATGTAGGGAAAGCAGATTGACACAGGCAGTAATCCCAGAACCGCAGTAAACGATAATCTCATCGGCAGCGGAGGCTTCTTGCCAGCGATCGCGCTGTGCGTCCGTCGGTTTGGCAGAGCCAGTTTCATCGGTCACCCCTTGCCAGAAGTAGTTTACCGCGCCGGGAATGCTGCCGGCAATGGGATCGATGGGTTCGGTTTCTCCACGATATCGTTCGGGCGATCGCGAGTCTACCAGCATCACCTGCGGTAAATCTTTCCTTGCTTTGACTGTCTCGATATCCACCACCCACTCGGGTTGCAGATTGACCTCAAATTTCCCTGGTTTCGCTGTAGATCGATCGCTGCTAGTGGGATATCCTTCCTCCTGCCAGCGGGAAAATCCCCCATCGAGGACGGCAACTTTCTCATGTCCCAAATACCGCAGCAGCCACCACAACCGGGAAGCAAAGGCAAATCGAGAATCGTCGTAGGCGATAACTTGGGTTTGGGAAGAAGTAATCCCGACCGCGGCGAGTTTCTTTGCCAATTTGTCGGGATTTGGGAGGGGATGCCGTCCGCCATGCTTGCCGACGGGACTGGAGAGATCGCGATTGAGGTGGAGGTAAAACGCACCGGGAATATGACGGGTTCGATACTGCTGGTGTCCCAGTTCCAATTCGGCGAGGGAGAACCGACAGTCGATAACGACGACATCGGAATCCTCGAGATGTTGAGATAGCCACTGGGGAGAGACAATTGGATCGGTCATAGGGAAATGAAAGGGTTGATTTAGGATTGTTGCTGTCAATACGGGCGATTCGGCTCGATCGGCAAGTACGGCCACGATTACAGAATGTAATACACTGCTACTAATCCAAAGATTCCAAAAACGTTTTAACGCCGCCATCCGCCTCTAGAACCACCCGCATTTGAGGATTTTGTCCTGACTCAAAAGACGAGACCATCGACTCTCCCTCCAAAGGCACTCCGGTTCGATCGAGATAATTATCCGCCGCGTGTCCGAGGGGAATTGCCCGTTGCAGAGAACCATCCTCGTTCAAAATCAATGTATACTCCAGGTCGCGCGTCAGTCCCGGCAGGGGTTCCCAGCGGCTTTGAAAATAGCCCCGCAACTCGGCAATTTGCGGCACCACATCAAAAGCCGTACTCAACTCTGGGGCTTCATCTTCTAATTTCGATCGGCGCTCGTTGTTTTCACTTTGGGCGATCGTACCACTACGACTGCGATCGCTCGGACTTTGCGAGAAGGAGGGGAGGGAACTCCTTGCCACCGAGTCGTCCTCAAAGGTAAACCCGTCTGCATCTGAGGAAAAACTCGGTGGAGAGGGAGGCAATACTGGAGGTGCTGAATTGGCAAAGGGATCGGGCTTCGGAATACTCTCAGTTCCCGGCGCGATCGGAACTTGCGCTGTTGAATCGGTTTCTGGGAGCGTTGCTTCCGCTTCTGGGTTGCTATCGGCGATGATATCCCCTGGAATGAAAATCGATTGACTGGTACGATCGCCCCCCTCTAGTGGAACCTGTTCTGTAGGAATCGGAATCGGTGTCGGATTAACCGGGGGTGGGGGTAAGACTCTATTTTCTTCCTCGATAGGCGGCGTGTCGAGTTCCTCAGCCAAGGGTGTGGGGGTGGGTGATGGCTCAGGCTCAACGCTCGGTTGAGTCAGCGG
>NZ_JADEXN010000319.1 GCF_015207075.1 Zarconia navalis LEGE 11467 | reverse complement strand
GCAGTCAGTGGCTTTGGCTACTTGTTTGCCCGACCGATTGTTGCCAGTTGCAACCAAGCCATTTGGCAAAGCAAAGTCCCGTTCGACTTGCAAGGACGAGTCTTTTCGTTGCAACGAGCACTCGAACGATCGCTCCTCGTCTTAGCACACCTGAGTGCCGGCCCCCTCGTCGATGGTTTGCTCGAACCGATGATGGCGGACAACGGACTGCTTGCTGGCAGTATCGGTCGGATAATCGGCACGGGAACCGGACGCGGCATCAGCTTGCTGTTTTTGGTGCTGGGGATCTCGACGATTGTCGTGGCAATTCTTGCCTATCGCACCCCACGTTTGCGTCGGATCGAACAAGAACTTCCCGATGCGATCGCCTCGCATTTAGAAGGGGCTGCTTCTTGAATGCAGAATTCGGAAGCGCGGAATGCGGAATTCGGAGTTCGGAGTTCAGAATTCGGAATTTAGTCAGAATCGATCGAGATTTTGGAGAAATAACCGAAATTTAATCGAATGACAAGTCTAGATTTAATCTCGATCGTCTATCGTGTAAATCGAGAAGTCAGACCTATGGCACATCAAGATTTAGCAAAAGCTGAGGAGATCGAGCCAATCCCATCTTCATTGTCCCCGAGCCAATTGACTGCAAACAATACCGACGAGGTTCCCCCTCGAAAAATCCTCATTGTCAGCGATGTGGTCGGTAAAATCAGCGGCGTGGTCAATACCCTCAGTCATACCGAACGCACCCTAAAGGATTGGGGCCATCAAATTTTCAGCCTCAATCCAGAAACGATGAATTTCTGGACGATTCCAATGGTGGGAATCGATCGCGAGTTCAAAATGGCGATTCCCAATTTCGGGAAGTTAGCCGCAGCCATCGAGCAATTCGCTCCCGATTGCATTCATATTTCCACGGAAGGAACCCTCGGCAACGGGGTTCGCCGGTTTTGTTTGCAGCGAGGATGGCAATTTACCACGGCATTTCACACGATGATGCCGGATTTTCTCGAACGATCGATCGGTTTCCCGGCAGGGTTTTCCTGGTGGAATTTGCGTCGGTTTCACCGCCCCTCTGCCGGGATAATGGTTCCGGCGCGATCGATTCTGGAGATTCTCGAACAACGAGGTTTTGGAAATTTAGAGGGACAAAATCTAAAAATATGGTCGCGGGGGGTGGATACCGAGTTATTTTACCCGCGCGATCGAGATGAGGCGAAATACCCAAAACAAAACGAACCCATTTTGATGTACGTCGGGCGAGTTTCTGTGGAAAAGGGGATTGAAGAATTTCTAAAAATTCCCATCGAGAAGGGAACTAAATATATCGTCGGAGATGGTCCACAGCGAGAGTTTCTCCAGAAAAAATACCCCGATGTCGTATTTCTGGGATATCTCACCGGCGAGGAACTCGCAGCAGCCTACGCCAATGCAGATGTCGTGGTTTTTCCCAGCAAAACCGATACCTTTGGCAATACTATTACCGAAGCCCTGGCATCGGGAACGCCTGTCGCCGCTTTCCCCGCACCAGGCCCGATCGATATTATCGGTTCCAATCGCCAACTGGGGAGTTTAAATAATAAGCTCGCCGTGGCGATACAGAACGCTTTAAAATCTGGCAATTCCGAGGCTTGCGTTCGGTACGTTCGCCAAAATTATACTTGGGAAATTGCCAGCCGTCAGTTTTTAAATCATCTGGTATTTGTGACTTAATTGTTGTTTGAATAACAGTTTTGTCTCGAACTTTGTGTTCTTTGTGTCTTTGTGGTTTTTAAATTTTATTCAGCTTTCATTAAATTTGTATTTAAAAATACAGAGTTGATGGAAGCTGTATTCGTTTCATCTTTTAGATAAATAAAATTTAACTTATCTTTTATATTTTGATTAATTCGGGTTTCAGTTTGTTTAATTTCCAGTCGATATAAAGAACGTGACGACTTGGAAGCAACCTTGAAACTCATTCTGTGAAAACTGAATTCTTGGCATCCCTAGCAATCTGTGGATTCGTGTGGGGAACGGCTTGGTCATCTCCCCTAGAAACGGCGATCGCTCGATTTGATTCGAGTCATCTCAGGCTCAATGAAATTCAAACCATTGGCACCCACAATTCCTATCACTTAGAACCGGACGCGACTTTAAAAGCTAAGTTTATCGCAAACTATCCCTTGAGTCGGCACTATATCAAAACTATCGAATACAATCGTTTACCCCTAAACGAACAATTTGACTTGGGAATTCGGCAGATCGAACTCGATGTTTTTGCCGATCCGATCGGGGGACGATATGCCCAGCCGCAAGGCGCTACGATCGATACTGAATTACCCGACGAAATGAAGAAACCCGGACTGAAAGTTTTACACATCCAGGATGTCGATTTTAGAAGTACCTGCGCGACATTCGATCGATGTTTGCAAACGGTCAAAACCTGGTCGGATTCTCATCCCAACCACCTGCCGATCTTAATCCTCGTTGAAGCCAAAGATAGCCTGATTCCCCGATGGGTTGAGAAAGGTTTATCCATCGAATTTACCAAACCCATTCCCTTCGACGAAGCCCAACTCGATAGCATCGATCGCGAAATTCGATCGGTGTTCCCCCAAGAACAACTGATAACCCCCGATACCGTTCGAGGAGATTGTGTCACTCTAAACCAAGCCATTCAGATGCGGGGTTGGCCGCTGTTGAGTGCGTCTCGGGGTAAAATTATGTTTGCCCTCGATAACGAAGGAAAAATTCGCGATCGCTACACCCGAGGACATCCATCTTTGACCGGTCGAGTAATGTTTGTCAGCGCGCGCCCCGGCAGCGACGAAGCGGCATTTTTCAAACGCAATAACCCTTTCGATCGCAGCATTTCCCGTCTCGTCCGCCAGGGATATCTGGTGCGAACCCGCGCCGACGCGCGCACCCGCGAAGCGAGATCGAACGATACCAAGCGCCGGGATGCTGCCTTTGCCAGTGGGGCGCAGTTCGTCAGTACCGATTATCCCTTTCCCAACCAAGTTTTATCGAACTATTCCGTGACGTTTCCCGGCAATGCCACCATGCGTTGCAATCCGATGAATACGTCTCGAGGATGTCAGGTGCGATCGCATTGGGTTGCCACCGCCTCAAGCCGTTTGCCGTAACTCGCAGGGTTCGAGGGCATCGAGGGCTTCTAGGACTTCCGTGGCAGACGAGTAACGCTGCCGGAAGTCATAACACACCATCTTGTCCAAAATCTTGGCAAACTGGGGGCACACCTGGGGGGCTTTCTTGCGCCAGCTTAGGTTTCCCGTTTTGCGGTTCACTTTGAGCTTGCGAGGCGGGACTCCAGTCAGTGCTTGAATACAGAGGATACCGACCGCGTAGATATCGCTGCACAACTGGGGAATACCGTAGGCTTGTTCGGGAGAAATATAGCATCGAGACGTGCCGCCGAGGGTCACCCCCGTTGTTGCCTGTCCGGTATTCTCGTTCTGGGAAGTCCCAATTTCTTTAACGGCCCCAAAATCGATCGGGACGATTTTGCCATCGGCAGCGCGGCGAATCAGGTTATCGGGATGGAGATCGCGGTGGATGATGTTTTGCTGGTGAACGAAGCTCAGAATCTCCAAGATATCGCGCAATAGATCGATCGCGCGGGCTTCTTCCCAGGGTTCGCCGATCTCGAGTTCGTGGCTGAGGGGTTGCCCTTCGATGAACTCGTGCACCAGGTAAAAATCGCCATCTTGCTCGAAACGGGCGAATAATTCCGGGATGCGATCGTGTTTGCCCAACCCCTGCAAGACTTTGGCTTCCCGTTTGTATCGTTTCAGGGTATCGGCCGAGTTACTTTTGAGGCGCTTAATCACCACTAATCGACCATCGGGAACATCGTTATCTTCGGCGAGGTAGGTCTGAGAAAACTCACCATCGACTAAATGTTCGGTAATCAGATATCGCATCCGCAGGGTTTGGTCGAGTAAATCTGTTTGGGGCGAAATTGACATTTCGATCGCCTCGTTCGTGAGTTGTTCTCGTTCCATCACTCGAGTGATGCAATCCCACAGATTTTTACTTCTAACTTTCTCTTCGGCTTCTAAGACTCCAGCTTTTTGAAAAACTTGGGTGAGGGATTCCCAGAGGTGATATGCCACGTATCGGCTGAGATAACCGACGCTATACCCTCGCGCGACCGCATCGTTTTGTTTGATCTCTTTGTAGGTCATGCCGTTGAGAACGCCCCGCCCGATCGCTTTTTGCACGCTGCTGAGGGGTTCGCCGGTATGTTCTACGACCAGAAAATTTAGAAAATCAACGTATTTCTCAATATCGATCGGCTGATTCATCTTCACAACTGTACTCTACTTTTCGTCAGATCTAGACGCACCATTTCTAACTAAAAGTTAGATGAAATGTCAAGCTCTTGAAATATTTTATTACTCATTTTTAATACTATATGAGCTTTATGAGTTTGCCATATGAATTTTACGATCGCAGGTATCTAAAGTTTATAAAAAAGCGATGACTTTAATGAATTGACACTGGCTTTTATCAAGTGAATAATATTTGCATGTTAGCAAGTTCGGAAAACATCGATCTCAACTTTGATTGTATCAATTCTTGCTCGTTCATTTTAACGTAGGAGATTCGATCGTGGCAGATATAATCTTTTCGGGGCTGAGACAAAATATAACCTCGTCAGAAAATTTGAAAACCATCTAACTTTTTCTCGAGTTCTATAAAAAGAGGCAAAGAGGTGAGTGAGATTTTTAAAGTTGTGTTTGGGAGCGAGCCATTGTTTCGCTAATGATATTTATCCTTTATCCAAGTGCCATTTTCAAAACGCAAGATATAAGACCAGATCGTAGAAGGCAAATCGGAATGTGTCACCCAGATGACCGAGGTGCCTGCTTCGATAATCTTTTCGACAATTCCAACCACGTTGTATGCTGTTTCCGGATCTAGGTTGGCTGTGATTTCATCGAGTAGCAGGAGTTTAGGAGAGTGCACCAACGCACGGGCTAAGGCCGCTCTTTGTCGTTGTCCCCCGGAAAGTTGGTTGGGGTACTCATTTGCTTTATCCTCAATCCCAAGCTGTGCGAGCTGATACTTGGCAACCTCATCTGCAAGATTTTTATGTCGATCGCGACGCAGCCAAAGTGGTAGTGCTACATTTTCGAGAACCGTCATATGAGACCAAAGGTATAGCTGTTGAAAAACCATACCAATTTCTAACCGACTGTTCGGACGATCGAGACAACCGGGTTTAGAAACGACATTTCCATTAAAAACAATTTGACCTCGATCGATCGCTTCGAGTAGAGCAATACATCGTAATAGGGTTGTTTTCCCACAGCCACTTTTGCCCTGAATCAGAAGACTCTCACCTTTTTCTAGAGAAAAGCTGACATCTTCGAGAATATTGCCACGACTAAACCGTTTTCCCAGATTTTCGATACTTAGAAATGAACTGTGCATTGTAGGACTGAACGTTTATATCAAGTTCGGATCGTCATTTACATCAAGCGATCGCGCTTAATCTCTTTTCCAATTCTCTCCCCCAGCTCGCTTCACGGTGAAGCGCGCGCGCATTCAACTGAACTTGATATTAGAGGGTCTCCGTACCGCCCAGTTCCTTGATTTTCTGCACCCGTCTGAGTAGGAGATTGAGGGGAACAACGGTAATGACGAACATCACGGCAACCACCGAATAAATTTCGATCGGGCGATAGGTTTGAGCAATAATCGAATTAGCCGTATGTAGGATTTCTGGCACGGCAATGACTGACGCGAGGGTAGATAATTTATAGGTTGTAATGTACTGTCCCATCAGGGGTAGCCAAGACTTATGAAACACTTGGGGCATCAAGATGTAGCGAATTGTTTCCAAGCGAGTCATACCCGTGCAGTAGGCCACCTCAATTTCTCCAGGGGGGATGGAGTTGATGCCACCCCGAACGATCTGGGCGACAAAGGCCGAGAGGCTCAAGCCTAATCCCAACACAACACAGCTTTGACCGTCAAGAATAAAGCCGGGGATGAGAAGGGGCAAGCTGTAGTAAAGCCAAACGAGTAAGACCAGGACGGGAAGGGCGAGAAAAAGTTCGATGAAGCATTTGGCCAACCCAGCAACAATTTGGGAGGTCGTCAGAGACAGTACCCCGACTAACACGCCGATGGCCGTACCGAGGAGAATGCTACCCAAGCTAATCCAAATGGTCGTTAATAAAGCCAAACAGAGGGGTAGGAGGCTATTCCAGATGATGGAAAAGTTCCAGTTCATAAATATCGCAATCTGCCGAGGTGTATTTACAGATACATGAAGTATGTATTCCCCATTCCTTACAAGGGAATGCTTTTCACAATCGCTCCGC
>NZ_JADEXN010000318.1 GCF_015207075.1 Zarconia navalis LEGE 11467 | reverse complement strand
CAGAAAGACCGCTTTGGGATTCCCCCGAGAAGAGAGTTCGACGGAAATGGACGTGATAGTTTCTTGACCCGCTTGCGCCTCGAAGGCATTGAAGGTCATGTGGTCGCTCGAGCCGTAACTCGTCCACCCTTCATTGGAGCCATCGTCGAGTTGATAGGACTCCGATCCGATGGGGTTGGCGGGGTTGGGAAAAGTTTGCTCCCATCCGGCTTGAAGAACTTCAGCAACGGTATAGGTTCCGGGGTTGAGGTCGTTGAAAATATATTCCCCGTTTGCATCGGTGGTGGTAGATTCTTCCCCTGCATCGAGTTGGCGGTTGCCGTTAGTATCGAGAAAGATCGTCCAGCCAGAGAGACCGCTTTCGTTGCTATCCCACTCTCCGTCGCCATCGAGGTCTTCAAACTTGTTGCCGACAATTTTTCCCTTGCCAGCATTCGGTGGGGGAGTTGCGGCGTCAACGTAGTCTACATTGACGTTTTGGTTGGCAACGGTAACGCTTTCCGTCTTCAGAGACGTGCCATCGCGCTCGAACTCTACCTGATACTGTCCCGCATCCAGGAGAATTTGATATCCTCCGGCATCCATCGGCATCACCGTATCGCTAAAGGTGGTGCCGTTAATCCCGGTAATACTAATTTCGATATCGTTGAGACCTTCTCCGGCATCGTAGAAGGTATCGTTATCCACATCGCGAAATAGGCTTCCGAGCAGCCAGCCTTGGTTATTAATGGCGCTGCGATCGGCAAAATGCTGGGTAATCACCAATGGTCCGACATCGGTAGCAGAATCGTTTTCTGGGGTGATATCGATCCCGATTTCCCGAAACCCACTACTCATGATGCTGTTGCGGTGTCCGGGAGGGTCTTGAATGCCGCCAGGGCCATTTCCCCAGTCGATGGCAAATCCAGCGTGACCGTGAAAGACCGAGTCGGAAAAGGCAAAAATATTTTCCCCCAGACGATTCCACTGATAGCCGGTATTAGTGACTCGCTGACCCAAACCCGGTTCGCCGGGAAGATCGTGTGACTGAGTGTCGAACTGAATCATCAGCTGGCTGTGGGTGTCTGCCGAGGTGTGTAGTTGCTCCGACCAAACCAGGGGTGCGACGGCACTCAGGCTATCCCACTGAGTTTGGAGTACGGTTAGATCGACATCGAAAAAGTCGATCGCATTGTTGACGTCAGCATCGGACGAATTGATTAAGATGTCCAGTTCGTCAGCGGGGTTCATCCGCATCCGGTTGACGGCGAAGAGCATTTCTTGCTCTTGTGCTGTAGGTCCTACCATCATTGCTTTGCTGTGATTAGTTTGCTTGATTTACTAAATTCTCAGTTCCGGTTAAAAAACCGTTCTAAAAACTTCGAGTAGTTCGATCGATTTACATCGTTTTTTCTGGCACCCAATCGAAGGTTAGCAATTCGGATTTTAGAGAGTAAAACCTTGTTTTTGAATCGATAAAGATTTGCAAAAATAAGGGTGAATGGCAAGCTAAACTCTCCGTACATCTCCTGAGAAGGAGAAAAATAAAAAAAGTTCCCGTGAATTGAAAAATAAATTTTATCAATTTATAATCGAGAAGTGGTGGTTTCCCGATTTCATCAGTTGTTTTCTCTAAAAATAGGCAATCAAAAATTAAGTGTTTAATGATAATTCTTTAGCGATGGGCTTTATTGAATAGTTTGGTGGTACGAGTTTAACTGTAAAAAATCCTTGAAAACTGCGTGGATTTGCATTTCTCGTACAGAAGAACCACTCGCAAGACTGCTAAATGTTTCGATCGAAAACAAGCTCTTATTATTGTAAATGCGATCGAAAAGTGAAAATCGGCAATTCAAATATTATAAAAAAAGATTTTCTTTTTGAGAGTATTTTTATTCCCCGATTGCTATTAACGATCGGAAAAATAAAAACATTTATATTAAGAGTCGCTAAATAGAATATTACGCGAAATGAATAGAACCTACAATGTCATAAATACGGAATTCGATCGAAATCGATCGACTCGCCATTTATTCTCTTATCTCTAGTTTTCCGTAAGTCTATTGAAGCTCAACTCGTCGTCACTATTTTGAGCCGGGGAAATCGTCAATTTTACGGAATCGAAATATGGCGCATCGTCTAATTTTTTCTGGTTCCCAACATACAGAGCGCCATAAAGGTCGAATGGCTTAACCTGTTATTAACGCAAGCCTGCCTCAAGCGTGAGACGATCGAGCGGGAATCAAATTTTATGCGACTCGATAGTACAACCCAAATAAACCATCGCTCGCTTTGGAAGCAATTTCAGGACGCAACGATTTATGGAGAGTGGTTGGTGGCCGTTCGGTTTGTCGCACCGAGGCAATATCAATCCGTTGTCGTCGATCCTTGGGATTTAGAAGTGGATCGATCGATACCGATCCAATCGCAATGGTACTTAAAGAGAGTTCGCAGGTTGCACTCCGATCGCACCGAGAGAAGAGAGATGGAGGAACTTGCCAATTCATTGGGTTCGATCGCGCTTTACCCAACCAACGACATTAACTAAAGAGTCGGAAATGCGCCATCGGGTTTAAGTCAAGTTTTAACTAGGCTTAACCCAAGATTACTCCAACTCAAGTAGTGTGGGATACATTAGCTAGCAATTGGAGCTAGCCTACTGACCGAGCAGCAGTTCGATTGTAGCCAGGGAGCCAATTTCCAGACTCAGGATTTCTGTGACTAAAATCTCAGCAACGTTTTTTGATGGGTGGATCGCCAGATACTCAGCTCGATTGAGTATCGCTTGTCTGGTGGCGCGTTGGATACGATCGATGTTTCTATTTCACCCCAGTTTTTTGCCGAATTCCTATGCTTGCACGAGATCGATTTATCCCCAACACCGTCGAACTCACATCGAACGGACAGCGGACTTGGACTAACTATGAGCGCGGAGATATCATCCACCTTCGCAATGGTGGGATGTGGCAAGTTTGTCGAGGTTGGGTACAAATGAGCACCTTTTCCATCGAGGGACGAGAACGAGTCCTCGGATGGCTGGGTTCTTCGATGTGGTTGGGAGATGGATTGCACGCGCGTCCTCAATATCGTGCCAAAGCACTCTCCGATGTCAAACTGGTTTGGTATTCCAGCGTCGAGATCGAAGTCTCTCCCCACCTGCGATCGAGTATCGTTCTCCAGCTTTCGTGGCGACAGCGACAACTGTTAGAGTTGGTGGCTGCCATCCAGCGTCGGCGAGTGGAAGAGCGCTTGCGCCACGTTCTGATACTCTTAGCACAAGAAATGGGGCAACCGGTGCGGGAGGGAACTCGGCTTGGGGTTCGTCTAACTCATTTAGATTTAGCCAATGTTGTCGGTACTTGTCGGGTCTCGGCGACTCGCATCCTCAATCAGTTGAAAAACCAAGGACTCATTTCCTGGGACAGACAGCGACACTTGATTATTCACGATCGCACTTTGCTTTAAACAACCCGATCTCGAGATAACCCGATCTCGTTTTTGCCGTCAGCTAAGGGCTTTAGCCAGTGAATTACGAGATTCGAGCAAGATCGAAACCCCTTGAGAGGAGAAATTTCTCCGTCAGAATTGAAGGCGATACCAGACTCCTGGCGATAGCTAACTCGTTCTTTTGAGCCTCTCCCGAAACCCAACCTGGGGTACATCCGCCAATGACTCAGATCCCGTAACAATATCCAAAACCGCTCGCGGCGATAGAGATCCTTAAAATGGAAAAGATGACGAAGACGGTGACAGATCTCGATCGAGAACATCTCCAATGGATGAACCCAGTGCATAATTACCCATCCATTGGAGATAAGATTGAATCCACGCTCTCTTGTAACGTAGACGCAACCGCCGATCGTTCTTCTGGCTCCACTCATCTGGCTCGGATGCGCTCTTTTTCAACATCGCAGGCCATGTTGCCATCTCAGATTCGGGCGATTGTGCAAAATCTCCGCATGGACTCAACCCTCGATCGACTGCATCTATTTGAATGTTCCCTGGACTTGTCCGCTCCCGGCAAAATGCTCCGAGAAGCCTTCGATCGCTCTTCGGTATTACCCGGTGTTATCTTAACCGCTGGTGGCGAGTTTAAAGGGATGATTTCCCGACGGCGATTTTTGGAGTTGATGAGTCGTCCGTACAGCATCGAACTCTTTACCCGCCGTCCCATCGAGCAATTGTATTCCTTCATCCAAAGCAAAATTTTAATTTGTCCGGGTCAGATGCCGATCGTTGAAGCGGCGATGAGATGCCTGGAGCGATCGCCCGAATGCCTCTACGAACCCCTAGTCGTGGAACTCGCGCAGGGGGAATATCGACTCGTAGATCTTCAGCAGTTACTCGTAGCTCAGTCCCACATCCACCAACTCACCACTCAATTGGTGAAAAAACGAACCGTTCAGCTCGATCGTGCCAACGCCGAAATCACCCTACTCAACCAGCGCCTGCAAGCGGAAAATCTGCGTCTGAGCGCGGAAATCGAAGTGACCCACCGATTGCAAACAATGCTGCTTCCCCAGCCACAAGAGTTATGCCAAATTCCGGGGTTGGAGATTTCGGGATTTATGGAACCCGCTGCCGAAGTGGGGGGAGATTACTATGACGTGCTCACCCATCATAACGGACGAGCGCTCATCGGCATTGGGGATGTCACCGGACACGGTCTCGAAAGTGGCGTATTGATGCTGATGGTACAAACGGCGGTGCGGACTTTGCTCGAACACGACGAAACCGATCCGGCGATTTTTCTCGATGTCCTCAACCGTACCATCTACAAAAACGTCCGCCGGATGAATTCCGACAAAAATCTCAGTTTGGCGTTATTGGAATACGATCGGGGACAGTTGCATCTGAGCGGACAGCATGAAGAGATAGTCGTCGTCCGCGCTAACCGTAGTATCGAGCGGATCGATACTCTAGATTTAGGCTTTCCTCTCGGATTGGAAGAACGGATCGATGAATGGATCGATCGAAAAACCATTCAATTGCAGATGGGAGATGGGGTAGTGCTCTATACCGATGGCATTACCGAAGCACAGAATGATTCTGGAGAATTTTACGGATTGGAGCGCCTGTGTCGCAATATCGGACGGGTTTGGAATGCCAGTGCTCGGGGAATCGGACAAGCCGTCGTCGAAGATTGGCGCGCTCATGTCGGCGGGCACAAGGTCTACGACGATATTACCCTGCTGGTGCTCAAACAAATCGAGGAATACGGCGATCGCGCTTAAATTCGGGAGATCGGGGGAGAAGTGAAGGGACAACGGACACCGAAAAATAGATCGATCGCGCCTCTGCCCTTTGCCAATGCCAAATTCTCCCCCGTTCCCCGCTAATATAAGGATTGCCGGATGGTGAAATCGAGAATCGAGTATGCCTAACGCTCAAATTATTGGTCTGGGACGATCGGGAATTGCTGCGGCAAGACTGTTGCAGCGAGAAGGATGGCAGGTGACGGTAGGCGATCGCAACGACAGCGAGAACCTGCGATCGCAACAACAGCAACTTGCCGATGATGGGATTTCCGTGAGGTTGGGCGATCGATTCGAGCCGTCGGAGACGCTCGATTTAGCGATCGTCAGTCCCGGCGTGCCGTGGGACTTACCCAACTTAGTTCGCGCGCGGGAAATGGGAATCGAAGTCATTGGCGAAATGGAATTGGCGTGGCGGCATCTCCAGTCGAGTCCTTGGGTTGCGATTACCGGCACCAATGGCAAAACGACAACAACGGCACTGATTGCGGCAATTTTTAAAATGGCGGGTTTCAACGCACCCCCTTGCGGCAATATTGGCTATGCCGCCTGCGAACTGGCACTTCAAACCGAGCCGAAAATCGATCGGGTCATTGCCGAAATTAGTAGCTATCAAATCGAATCGTCTACCACCCTCGCCCCTCAAATTGGCGTGTGGACGACCTTTACCCCCGATCATCTCGCCCGCCACCACACCCTAGAAAATTATTTCAACATCAAGGCAAAGCTATTGGCGGCTTCGAGGGCACAAATTATCAACGGTGACGATCCCTATCTGCGCGCTTTAGGTCGCCCGCGATGGCCCGAGGCCTGCTGGACGAGTATCGAAGGGAAACAATCGGGGTTAGAGCCTCAAGTCTATCTTGAGGGGGATTGGGTTGTCGATCGCGGTGAGAAAATCGTACCGGTGGGGGCACTACAAATGCCGGGGAAACACAACCAGCAAAACTTACTCATGGCGGTGGCCGCCGCACGGTTAGCCGGAATTGAGAAAGAGGCGATCGATCGAGCAATTTCTCAATTTCCCGGCGTTCCCCACCGGCTGGAGCGAATTTGTACCTGGCGAGGGGTTCGTTTTATCAACGATAGCAAGGCGACCAATTACGATGCGGCCCAGGTC
>NZ_JADEXN010000317.1 GCF_015207075.1 Zarconia navalis LEGE 11467 | reverse complement strand
TATGAGAAGTGGGGGGGCTTGGGGAGCAGGGGAAAGAATGCGCGATAGTCTCGGTTTTCCTAAAGGTGGGCTGCCCTAGGTTGCAAGTATGGGTAGTGTCCCTGTGCCTACCTCTACTTGCGGGGTTAATATTTCTGTAAACTGCTATGAAAATTAAAAATTTAGACTCTCTTGTCTCCCCATCCGGAGCGTCACCGCATCTCCCCATCACTGCGGTCTTCCTCTCAACTTTCAGGTTCGGTATCAATTTCGATATCGAGAGTATCTTCGTCAATCCGAACGTACAAGATATTCGGTTGGCAGCAAACCTGGCAGTCTTCGACATAAGATTGCTGTATCCCAGCGCTAAAATCGATGAATGTCGTGGAGGGTTCGCCGCAATAGGCACAGTGATATTTAGCTGTTGACTGCATGGCGTTCGCACTCCCGTTTCGTGACTTGGTGGCGGTAGCGAAACATTTCTTCTAGCTGCTGCTCGACAATCCAACCGAATAAGGTGTCAGTGAGTTCTCCAACGGGTAACGAAAAGGCGATCGCATCGGTCAGTCTCGTCTTGTCCCCTTCCGGGCTAAACTGATGCCGATGAGTCCAACTTTCCATGGGACCTTCTATTTGTTCGTCAGTAAAGAGGCCGTAGCGATCGCATTCCGTATGACGCGCTAACCAGCGTACGGGAATCGGGCCGAAAAATAGTTTAAATTCCGTTATTGCCCCAACATCTAACCCTCCCTCGCGACGGACGATTTCCACATTTTGCCACGGCGGCGTTAGCAGTTGTAGGATGTCCGATCGCTCGTGAAAGTTCCACAGGGTTTCGACCGTCGCATTGATTAGCGTGGAGTATTTGAAGTGCAGCATAAGCTCGAGTTCGGTTCAATATTAGAGGGGTTGGACGATCATCTATCCCAATATCTTCGCAACCCATCCCCGATCGGCATTTGAGAAATTCGATCGCGATTTTTTAACCCGTTTTTAGGCAAGATCGCCAATTCAAGCAGCCGAAGGAGGATAGATCGAGTTTACACGGGGTTTGACTCTTTCCTTCGAACAATTTGAGTCGCCGGGGTTTGTCAAAATTTAATCTACGGGTTAGCGATCGCCCATCGACCTCAAACCAATGTAGAAGTCGAACGGTCAGACAAGTTCAGTCCGGTGGTATCGCGAATCACGACGATCGAATTATGAGAACAGATGCGCGAACACCCCTGTGTTGAGGAACCGATTCGCGCTCGATCGTTATAGCAAGTTGAGGTTGATACCGACTGTGCGCTCGTTTAGGCGATCGTCCCCATAGCTACCTCCATAATTTTACGCAGGCACTCGATGGGCAATTTAACGGATGCGGCTTCTGGTTAAAACGCGCTATCAATAGAGTATCAAAGACTTCACGAAGTAAACACAACCATTTCACCCTCTCGTTTGTGGGGGTGTTTTTTCTTTTGAGGCGATCGAACAAATACCCCCACTTCAAAGAAGTAGAGGTAAAAATTTAAATACATGGGGATTTTGAGGCTACTGGTTTTAGATAGACCAGACCCCAACATACTAGCTCTCTCTTCAATTCGGGAAAAGGAAGGAGAGACTTTGTGCTGGAAACTGATGATATCCTAACTTCTCAGACTCGAGAATGGCAACGGGAGCTTCACCCATCAAGTGTTGCACCCTTATGTCCCGAGACTCTTTTGGTTGTTACCCCTCGCACTCCAATATTGCCAACCCTCTCGTGCGTTTTCGCGAATGGCTACCGTCATCGAACATCCGGATTCGATATCGCTTACCCAATTGTTGCAATGGTTTGCGCGAATGCATTCAAGGGGGCGCGCGCGCCGATAATAGTTATGAGAAATCCGGATTCTTAGATTTTGAGACTCTAGAATTCTGGAAAATGCTGGTAAAATCGACGCGATCGCGCGTCCGAAAGAGAACACAAGGAGAACACTATGGCTTGGGTTAAAGCTCTTCCCCGCGAAAATCTAGAAGCGGGTGGACGACAGGTGGTAAAAATCGGCGATCGAAAAATTCTGCTCGTCGATCTCGATGGAAAAATCTGTGCGGTGAACAATGCCTGTCCCCATCTGAAGTTGCCTCTCAAAAAAGGGAAAATCACCCCCGATGGTGCGATCGTCTGTCCGTTCCATCGCAGTGCTTTCGATCTTTGCACCGGTGAGGTCAAAACCTGGTCGCCTTTTCCTCCCGTGGTGGGCAACCTGCTCGGGAAAATCTCGGCAGAAAAGACCTTAGAAGTGTTTCCCACTCGCATAGAATCTGACAGTATCTGGGTGGATGTAGCGGAATAAAGTCTCTATCGGGAGAGGCAGAGGCAGTAGGGGAAGAGAGAATAGGCGAACGGACAACGGAAAATTGGTGAGTCGTTCTTCTTCTTCTGCGCCCATCCCCAACTCCTCCGAGATACTGTCACTCGATAATCTTCAACTCCCTCACTAGGGTTTCTGTCATCTTTGCCAAGCGATCTAACTGATTCTTAAATTCCTGGGCCCGCCGCTTGTGGTAGTGTTTTTTGTGAAGTGCCGCCCGTGCTAAGTCTTCTCGATCTTTTTTGAGCGCTTCGCGGGCAACGCGCTCCCAAGTTTTCATTTCCCCTATTGCATCGTTATACTCGGGCTGTATCCCGTTCCACGCTGTTTTGATATCTGTAAGAGCTTCGTGGAGCATGCGCGAGGTCTCGGGGCGATCGCTTCCTTCGATGGCTTGTTTGAGGGGTTCGTACAACCCTTCGGGGTTGATGTGACTGATGAAGGGGATGAAGTTTAAGATTTGCTGGCTGGCGCTCGCTCCCGTTTTGCACCAGGTGGCAAAGTGTTCGCAATTGTTGAACAGTAGATTATATTTTTGTTCCCCCAACCGACTTTGGGCGCGGGCGATAGTGGTATCGGCAATATAACCCACTTTGTATTGTTTCTGGTAAAGCTTCCCCCCTCGGGTGAATGTCGCCATCGAAGTTCGTTCGATGGTTTCGCTGGGCTTTCGGTAGTGAATTACCGTCCCATCGCCGCAATTGATTCCATGATGTTCGTAAACGCCCTGAAAATTCAGGAACTCTCGCATGACGTAAATTTGCTCGCCCCGTGTCATATTCACTCGATCTTGCCCATCGATCGGATCGTAACCGATCGGATGAATTAGTTAGTTAGAACGACAACGACCGATCGTCCGAGCGCATTGTACCCCCACCCAGAACATCGCGATCGCCAGAACGATCGTAAACCAGGCGGGTAATGGGTCTTTTTCAGGCGGCTGGGTTGAAGCTGAAGAAACTCGCTCGACTTCAAAGTAAATTCTTTGAGGACTCGGTGGTGGCATGACGATTTTGAAAGTAAAGCACCCGATGGTTATCGATTTCGCCCCAAGGTGAAGTGCGATCGTGCTTAGGGGTCTGGTCGCACGCACGAACGAAAATTTGTGACCCAACCCCCAAACGTTTGTCTTGCAAACTAGATTTCGGCAACGGCTCGATCGATTAAGCGACGGGCGAGGGTTTGTACTCCCGTATGCTCGTAGTAGTTGGTGCTCATATCGAGAAATGCCGCCAGATAATCTAATTTATCATCACTGACATCAATAAAATTTTGCAGGCTGCTGCTGACTTTTTGCGGGGTCAAATCGCGAGACTGGATAAAGTTGTTCATCCAACCCTTGACCGAATCAAAACTTTCACCGACGAAGTTCAATTTCCCTTGGGCGCTGTTACCCGGAATGAGTTCGCCAATCTTTTTAAAACCCGCATTCTTTTGCAATTCTGAAGGACTTAAATTATCCAACTTATTGGTCACCAAGCGGATAAAATCAGGCCCGAGGGGAATCAACCCATCGAAGGCCACCAGCGCCGCCATCCGCGTCAAGGCGCCACCGCTATAGTCTCCTAAGGCTTTGAGAAAATCACCGATACTGTCGCCGGGAATGCCGTTAACCTTGCAAAAGGCAACGATTTCCACCACCAGTTTCAGAGCCAGATCGAGAGTTTGAGCTTTATCGGCTTTGGGGGTGAGTTTGTTCAAAAAGCCCAGCAGCGGTACTTTTTCCCCCACCTTATTCGCCAGGGCTGCGGTTCCTAGGGTACTGCCGACACTATCGATGGTTTGGTACAGCCACAGGGCTTGCTGGTAGCCTTGGGACTTAGCGCTGTAGAGCGCGATCGCCCGATCGCTCACCATCTGGATCAACGCATCATCGGTTTCTTGGGTGACGGTGCGAATCGTGTTGTCCCACCCTACCAAATTGTCCCACTGTCCGGGAATGGCGAAATCGAGAGATTTGAGGGCAAAGGTGGTGATATTGCTGGTGGGGAGTTCGTCCACCAATTGGTTAATGGGTTTACTCATGAGTAGATTTCCCTAATTTATTGCAGTCGTGCTAAACCGTTGAGATCGAATTTTTGCAGCCAAGCCTCGCGATCTGTGCCGGTAAAACTCGAATCGCGGGAGATTGCTTTGACTTGGAAACGCTCGGCGACTAAAATCGCAGTCTGGGTACTGCCCACTTCCACTGCCGGGTAGCCAGCAATAGATTTGCGACTTTGTTGATACTTTTGCACGGCGGCTGGGGTACTAGCCGTATCGGAAATTGCCAGCATGGCGACATCGTTGCCGTTCTGTTTGAGTTTCGCTTCGGCAAACCCCTCTTTCTCCTGGGTATAAACGCGATCGAACTCTCCGGATGCCGACGGGAAAAACTTGTTAAACTCGCTACCGGGTAACACCTGAGTCGAAACGGTTTCCGACGGTGCGCTGCTAGACGATGAAGCTGGGGGAGCGGTTGTGGTGCTGCATCCGGTAACTAGCAGCACCGCACTAAGCAGCAAGGCTGCTAGGGTTCGTCGCACATACGCAAAGCTCATCACTTTCTCCTGATGTTGGGATGTGGAATCATTTTAACTTTTGCGGGAGATGCGGGGGGGCTTCAAGTGCGAATATCGGTTTGGCGATCGCCAGACCGTTCCTTCTTTTAGAGCGATCGGGGGAAACAACGATCCTTTTTCTTTCTCGATCGCATCTGGGCGAATCGAATCCGAACCCCAAAACCGATATTAAGTCGATATTGCGCGCAGACTTTGAAGAACAGGTAAAGATCGACCGCACGCGCGAGACCGGTGTAGGATTGTAAAGATACTTTCAGGGAAATCGGTGCGATACCGATGGTTCAAATTCACATCTACTGACCGATTCTAGAGACAATCGAAGCGCCATTCTAATCTTTTTTCAATATAAAGTGTGCGATCGCTGCCACGGCAACTCACCCAGTAGAATCGCTAGACTGGAAGCTCAAGCATGATATTCGGTAGTGTTACTCAAGATGCGAATTTTAATCTATTCTTACAACTATCATCCGGAGCCGATCGGTATCGCTCCTCTGATGACCGAACTTGCAGAAGGACTCGCGATTAAGGGTCATGAAGTCCGCGTGGTTACAGGGATGCCCAATTATCCCCAGCGTCAGATCTACGAAGGGTATAGAGGAAAATTATACTGTACTGAAGAACGCAATGGGGTGACGATCCAGCGTTCTTACATTTGGGTTCGTCCGAAACCCGGTTTTATGGATCGGATTCTGCTCGAAGGCAGCTTCGTCCTCAGCAGTTTCCTTCAGGCTTTAAACGGTTGGAGACCCGAGATCGTTCTCTTGACGGTTCCGCCCTTACCCGCGTGCGTCCCCGCTGCTTTACTCGCCTGGTTCCACAACTGTCCGTTAGTGGTCAACCTCCAAGATATCTTGCCCGATGCGGCCGTAAATACGGGCTTGCTGCGCAATAAAGCTCTCATTCGCGTGTTTGAGTCGTTGGAACGGTTTGCTTACCGTCAGGCGACCAAAATTAGTGTCATTGCCGATGGCTTTACCGAAAATTTACTTAAAAAAGGCGTTCCGTCGGACAAAATCACCCAAATTCCCAACTGGGTGAATACGAATTTTATCCGGCCGTTACCGAAAGACAACAATGCTTTCCGCCAAGCCAACCAGCTTGAAGGTAAGTTCGTGGTGCTGTATGCGGGGAATATCGCCCTGACACAAGGGGTGGAGATGGTGGTGCAATCGGCTCGATACCTACGGCATTTGCCTGATGTAGCGATCGCGATCGTCGGAGAAGGAAGGGCGCTCGAAAGCTTGAAGCGATTGCGCAAACGGTGGAAAGTGGAAGACCAAGTGACGTTATTACCCTTCCAGCCCCGAGAACAACTGCCGACGATGCTCTCCGCAGCCGATATAGGGTTAGTGGTACAAAAGCGCAATGTCATTTGCATTAATATGCCCTCGAAAATTCCCGTCTTACTCGCGAGTGGTTGCCCGATTCTCGCCTCGGTTCCTCAGGCTGGTACCGCAGCTAAAGCAGTCGGACAGAGTGGCGGTGGAG
>NZ_JADEXN010000316.1 GCF_015207075.1 Zarconia navalis LEGE 11467 | reverse complement strand
ACTTTGAACTGGTCGAGATCCAGGTAGCAGAGGACGTGGTGTTGCTTTTCTTCCCGGCCCGAGGCGATCGCCGAAGTTAATTTCTGCTCGAAAGCTCGTCGATTTAATAAACCCGTGAGTTCGTCGTGGGCCGCTTGCCAGGAAAGCTGATGGGCGAGTTGGCGCGACTGGGTGACATCTCGAAAGACAAGTACCGCACCGATGGTTTGACCGTCACGGGCGCGAATGGGGGAGGCAGAGTCGTCGATGGGGTACTCGCTGCCATCGCGGGCAACCAGAACGGCACGATTGTTTAACCCGACGGTGCGATCGCCGCGCAAAACTTGCTCGACGGGATTTTCGAGGGGTTCGCGGGCACTTTCGCAAACGATTTTGAAAATTTCCGAGATCGGTCGTCCTTTGACTTCGCCAGTTCTCCAGCCGGTGAGTTCTTCGGCAACGGGGTTGAGATGCCCGACGTTTCCATCGGCATCGGTGGTAATTACACCATCGCCAATCGATTCTAGAGTGACTTGAGCGAGTTCCTTTTCGTCAAAAAGGGCTTGTTCGATGCGAGTGCGATCGTCAATTTCCCGCAGGAGTCGTTTGTTGGTTTGGGCTAAAGTTGCCGTGCGCTCTCCAACCCGCAGTTCGAGTTCGTTGCGAGCTTTTTGCAACGAGGCTTCTGCCACTTGACGGCGCTCGATTTCGTCTCTGAGCAGATCGTTTTGCTCTTGAAGGCGTTTGCGCAGTATCGATAGGGTCAGATGGGTTTTGATGCGGGCGAGGACTTCTTGCTGCTCGATGGGCTTGGTGATATAGTCGACCGCACCCAGAGCCAATCCTTTGACTTTGTTGACGGTTTCTGAGAGAGCCGTCATAAAAACGACAGGAATATTCTGGGTCGATGCTTGGGATTTTAACTGGCGGCAGACCTCAAAGCCATCCATTCCCGGCATCAAAATATCTAACAAAATTAAATCGGGTTGTCCGTAAGTTGCTAAAGCACTTTCTCCATTTTGAGCCACGAGGACTTTAAAGCCCACATCTTCGAGGCAGGTAAATAGTAGATGCAAATTACTCGGTGTATCGTCCACAATTAAGATGGCAACCGAATCAAAGGTTTCAAGACTCATGCAAAGTTCCTTTGTGTCACGTTCGCTTTCCCGATCGTTAGCAAGTTATTTTTTTGACTCAACCTGACCGGCGAAACAAGTCGATCGACCGCACCTTATACTGCTTCTGTTGCAATCATAATTCAATCGCCTGAATTATTTTATCGACAAAAACAATCAAATACAATACTACAGACTTTTAGTTTCCTAAGGCTAGAAATATTCGAGAATTGATTTGATGGCTCAGAAAAATCCTTTTTTATTCACATCGAATGAATGAATAATAAAAAATAGGATAAGAATCTACTTTTAAGGTATTAAAGCTCTAACTCGATCGTAAACTAAAAAAACGATTGATTTTGTATCTTAACTTTTTTTTGTGATTTATCAAGCGCCTAACAATACTATAACTCTATCTTTTTGACCGACAACCCAAAAATAGTCAGTAAAAATACAGATTTCGACCATCAAAATATCCGTGAATTTTCTGAATTTTCAGACTTAATTGGAGAAAATTACAATTAAACCCGAGAGAAAACTCGTAATATTACGGAATTTATTGAAAACGGAAGAATACGATATAAATTTGACTAACTAAGCGAATTTACAGCTCAAATTCTATCGGGTCGGCGATTGTCTCAGAGTCTTCTCAATGTCTTCTCAATTTGTGCGCGGTTTTGACCGAATTGCCCGATTGGGGGTAGTTTGGTGAGCAGTTCGCGATCGCGGGAGCGATCGAGCGTACCGAATATATACGTACAAATCGGGAGGTCTAGCATGAGCGACGCAACACCACCAAAAACGCGCATCGAAACTGACAGCATGGGGGAAATTGAAGTCCGGGCAGATCGCTACTGGGGCGCGCAAACCCAGCGATCGCTAAAATATTTCTCCATCGGCAGCGATCGCATTCCTCCAGCAGTCATTGAGGCGATGGCGATCCTCAAAAAAGCCGCGGCCCTAACCAACCAAGAACTGGGCAAACTACCCGAAGATCGAGCCGCACTCATCACTCGCGCCGCCGACGAAGTGATTGCCGGGAAACTCGACGACCATTTCCCATTGCGGGTGTGGATGACCGGAAGCGGCACTCAATGCAACATGAACGTCAACGAGGTCATTGCCAATCGGGCGATCTTCCTGGCGGGAGGGACACCCGGCTCGAAAACCCCCATTCATCCCAACGACCACGTGAATATGTCCCAGTCGTCTAACGATACCTTCCCCACCGCAATGTACGTTGCTTCGGCAAAGGCGCTACACCAAAAACTTTTGCCAAAGGTCAAAAAGATGCGGGACGCGCTACAAGTCAAGTCTGAAGCATTTGCCGACATCGTCAAAATCGGTCGCACCCACCTCCAGGATGCCGTCCCCCTTACTTTAGGGCAAGAATTTTCCGGTTACGTGGCGCAACTGGATGCGGATTTGCGACGGATCGAGAATGCGCTGCCCGATCTTTACGAACTGGCCATCGGGGGAACGGCAGTGGGGACGGGTTTGAACGCACCTGCCGGATTTGCCGATCGCGTTGCTGCCTACATTGGCGAAATGACTGGATTGCCTTTTATTTCCGCCCCCAATAAGTTTGCCGCGATCGCCGCCCACGATGCTATGGTGATGGCCAGTGGAACCCTTAAAACCCTTGCCTGTTCGTTGATGAAGATTGCCAATGACATTCGCTTTCTCGGTAGCGGCCCTCGATGCGGCATCGGCGAACTGACTCTACCGGCCAACGAACCCGGTTCTTCGATTATGCCGGGGAAAGTAAACCCCACCCAATGCGAGGCGATGACGATGGTGGCGGCGCAGGTTATCGGCTACGATACGGCGATCGCGATCGCGGGGTCTCAGGGGCATTTTGAGTTGAATGCTTTCAAGCCGATGATGGTGTTTAACTTGTTGCAGTCGATCGAAATTCTGGCGGATAGTTGCAATAATTTCACCGACTTTTTGCTGGTAGGACTCGAACCGAATCGATCGCAGATTGAGGCTTACGTCGATCGATCTCTAATGCTGGTGACGGCGTTGAATCCTTCGATCGGTTACGACAAAGCCTCGAAAGTGGCACATTTGGCCTTGGAGAAAAATTTGACACTAAAAGAAGCCTGTCTGGAGTTGGGTTATATTTCGGCTGAAGAATTCGATCGTCAGGTCGATCCCGAGAAGATGGCGCATCCGGAATCTTGAGGGGAAAGTTCGGAAGCACGGAAGCGCCCGATTGCGCAATTGAAGATGGGAAGTGGGGAAAAAGGGAAGGACGCGCAAACGCAAAGATGGGGAGACAGGTCGAGGAACTGATTGCCGTCGTTCGTTCTGAAGCAATTTTGCGACCGAACTAACCTTGAATTAAGACCTATCAGTTTGAGGTTTCCGTTCGTTCGACTTCTTCAAAAGTCTCGTGACGACACTATCTAGAACGTTCGGCTTGCAAGAATTTTCGTGTCTCAATCTGAAAGTCGATCGTTTTATTCGTACAACGTCATACAACTTAGAGCGGTGTGCGCGATATATTCACCCGAATAATATCAAAAATGATAATATATTTATTAGTGAGAATGTAAAAACACCATCGGAAACTTCTCGGCAAGCGATCGTCTCGGTCGATCGAGCTGCTCTCTAGGATAGATAGAGATGACCTGCTCGATCGAAAGTTTCCACCGTGAAATCAGCTAAAGCCGAACTCCTTCTCCATCCCGTCCGCCTGCGCGTTCTTCAAACTCTCTTGGGGGGTGTCCAACTGACCACGGGACAAATCGCCGAAGCCCTGCCCGATATCGCGATCGCCACCCTCTACCGACAGATTGAAAAACTGGCAAGAGCAGACATTTTAACCGTCGTTGCCGAACGTCCGATCCGAGGAACCGTCGAAAAAGTGTATGCATTGCAGGAGATACAGGCTAATTTATCGCCGAGGGATCTCGCCAATGTCAGTCGAGAAGACCACTTGCACTATTTCACGATTTTTGTCGCCAGTTTGCTGGGAGATTACGCCCGCTATCTGGAACGAGACGAGATCGATTTGCTAGAGGATGGCGTGGGATACCGACAGGCGGCAATGTACCTAAGCGATGAAGAATTCAAAGAAGTGGTGGCGGCACTCCAAGGGGTACTGCAACCGTTTTTAGAACTTAAGCCAACACCCGATCGCCATCGTCGTTTGCTCTCCACCATTCTCATACCCGTTGGAGACCCCGATGGGAATTTGGAAGCGCAAAATTAAGAAAACCTACACCCCAATTAGCAATTAATCATTGATTCCGAACCATGACTCGATCGCCAACCACCCGCCAACCCACTTTTTGGAAACAATTTGCTCTCCTCTTTGGTTTGGGTTGCCTCGGCATCGCTTCGCTGATTCCCACCATCATCGATTTGAGTAATGGAGTCATCCAAAATCCCGAGACTCCTGCCAACATCGCCCAAATGCCCTTGCCCTTGCCGTTGCTGGTGGCACTATCCCTGCTTCAGCCCGCGATTTTACTTGCGATCGCCACGGCCATCGGGATTTTCTTTGCTAGACCCCTGGGATTGCGATCGCATCTATGTAACGCTCTAACAGCCGGGAAATCGGAGCTGCGGGCGATCGGCTCTGAGTTCCGACTTGCCGCTATTTTAGGAGCCGTTACCAGTTTGGTCGTTCTCGGACTCGATCGAGCGATCGCACCCTGGATTCGGGAAATTCAAGCACTAAACGATGCAATGCCATACAACCCGATGTTGAGTGTCGCGGGAATTTTCTATGGAGGTATTACCGAAGAATTGATAATGCGGTGGGGGTTGATGTCGCTGTTGGCTTGGATTGGGTGGCATTTACTCCAACGGGGACGGGGTAAGCCGCATTCTAGGGTGATGTGGGGGGCGATCGCGATTTCTACCCTGCTGTTCGGATTGGGACATCTCCCGGCAACAGCAGCGATCGTTCCTCTGACACCGTTCCTGATTCTGCGGGCGATCGCTCTCAACGGAGCTGGTGCGGTATTCGGCTGGTTGTACTGGCGGCGCAGTCTCGAAGCTGCCAGTATAGCTCACGCCACCAGTCATATCGTCGCTGCGCTCGTCATCGGAATATCAAACCTTTTTTAGGACGGGACTTTCGCAAAGTTTGTTAGTAAAGTTTGCTATTTGTAGGGTGCGCTCATCAATACACCACAGCAACTTGTACCAGGCGCATGTACGCGGAACTCCAATAGGAAAGAGGAGTCAAGACAGCTTGACGGACAATGGATAATCGTTGTTCTCCCCATCTCTCATCTCCTCAAACGGGTTTGACTCCCACCAACAAAGCCATTTCCAACCATTTCCAATAGCAATCCACATCGAGAAAACCAATCTCTCGAAACCATCTCAGTTGGGTTTCCACATCCAGCAACTGGTTTGAGGGGTCTTCTGTTTCTGGGGTGTAGCCGATTTTATCGAGAAACCGAACGTGCAATCTCGGGGTAGGGGAAGCAACGTGTTCGAGGTTGCAGAAAATTCCCCCCGGTTCTAGAATCTCAAAGATTTCAGCGTAGAGGGCGCGTTTGCGATCGTCATTGAGGTGGTGAATGGCAAAGCTGGATACCACCGCATCGAATTTGCCCAATTCGGGTAAGGGTTTATCGAGGTTACGATCGAGAATTTCAACGGTTGTATCTTCAGCAAATCTCTGTCTGAGAGCCTCTAGCATCGTCGGGGAAAAATCCAGGGCAATACTTTGAAATGGAGGGCGATCGAGTTTGAGCAGCGCCAGCAAGCGACCATCTCCCGTTCCCAAGTCGAGAACCCGCTGGAGGTTTTGGGGAACCAGCTCGAGGAGTACGGCTTCTCCTTCGGTTCGATGGGGAATTTTTTCGGCGCGCGCGAGATAGTCTAAGGCGTGCTCGGTAGAAGTCCATTGATTCATCAGTCACCACTCCGATATTCAGTGCGATCGGGCGATCGAGTTTTTGCTGACCATCGACTCGATCGTACCGCTTACCATCTTCATTAGAGTACTCCTACCCATCACTTCAACGATCGAAATTACGATAGGTCGAAATTACGACAGGCGATCGAGGAAGAGCAATCCCCCGTGCAGTGGTATCAACTTCAGGTGATTGTTGCTTTGTCACCAATGGGTACAAGGAAATATCGGGGGTGACCATGGGTGACAAGTTAAGCAATTTGCTCCAATGTCAAGTTGACTGGTTTGAATCCTTCAACCCCAAATAGATAAAGGGTTTCAACGATATGACTCTTGTACGCGGGGGGCTTGGGGGCGGCGTAACGCCCCCGGCGGGAGGGCGAAGCCGAAGGCGGAGGG
>NZ_JADEXN010000315.1 GCF_015207075.1 Zarconia navalis LEGE 11467 | reverse complement strand
AGCAAACCCGGCTGCGATCGCGATCGTGGCGCACTTATATCAAACCCCTGTGGATCGGCACCTTTCACAGCCTCTGCGCCCGGATTCTCCGGTTCGATATCAATAAATATACTGATGAAAAGGGGCGGCAGTGGACGCGATCGTTTTCGATTTTCGACGAGTCGGACGTGCAGGCGCTCATCAAAGAAATCGTTATCGGGCAACTGAATTTAGACGATAAAAAATTTAAACCCAGCGCCGTTCGCTATCAAATTAGTAATGCCAAAAATCGCGGTTGGTCCCCCAGCGATTTGGAACGCAACGAACCGAACTACAAAGGGCGAGTCATTTCCGAAGTTTACCAACTTTATCAAGACAAACTGGCGGAAAACAACGCCCTGGATTTTGACGATTTGATTCGGGTGCCGGTACAACTTTTTCAACAAAACGAGTCGGTGCTGGCATACTGGCATCAAAAGTTTCGCCACGTTCTCGTGGATGAATATCAAGATACCAACCGCACTCAATACGATTTGATCCGATTGCTTGTCACGAATGGGGAAGATCCAAGAACGATATCCGATTGGGAAAATCGATCGGTGTTTGTCGTCGGCGATGTCGATCAATCGATTTATTCCTTTCGGATGGCGGACTTTACCATTTTGCTGGAGTTTCAGGAAGACTTTGGCGATGGTTTGAGCGACGATCGCACTCAAACCATGGTGAAGTTAGAAGAAAATTATCGATCGACGGAAAATATTCTCCAAGTTGCCAATTATTTAATCGAACAAAATACCGAACGCATCGATAAAGTGTTGCGTCCCACGCGGGGATGGGGCGATCCAATCTACTGCGAGCGATTGGATAACGATCGCGATGAGGCCAATTTTGTCGTCCGAGGAATTCGCGATCTCGCCATCGACAATCCGGAACTAAATTGGGGCAGTTTTGCCATTCTCTATCGTACCAATGCTCAATCTCGGGTATTTGAAGATGCCTTAATTGGCACCAATATTCGATATAAAGTGATTGGTGGATTGCGATTTTACGATCGAAAAGAAGTTAAAGACGTTCTGGCATATTTACGGACGATCGCCAATCCGGCAGATACCGTCAGTATCAAGCGCGTCATCAATACTCCCCGTCGCGGCATCGGCAAAACCACCATCGACAAACTCGATAATGCCGCCCAGCAATTGGGCATTCCTTTATGGGAAATTCTCAGCGACGAAACTTCGGTGAAAACCATTGCCGGGAGAAAGGCAAAAGCGGTGTTGGGTTTCGTTGACAGTATTGCCGAGTTGCAACAACAGATAAACGAGCGTTCTGCGGCGGAAATTTTTCAAGAGGTGATGGATAAATCCGGATATCTAGAAGCCCTCAAACAACAAGGTACTGATGAAGCAGAAAATCGCCGTCAAAATGTCGAAGAAGTTTATAATGCCATGTTGCAATATGCCGAAGAAAATGAGGATGAATCCTTAGTTGGATTTTTGGGAACCGCATCTCTGGCATCGGATTTAGATAATTTAGAAGAAGGGGAAGAAGCAGTTTCGTTGATGACGTTACATTCGGCAAAAGGTCTGGAATTTCCCATCGTTTTTATGGTGGGGATGGAAGACGGACTCTTCCCCAATTTCCGCAGTTTGAACGACCCGAGTTCATTGGAAGAAGAGCGCCGCCTTTGCTATGTTGGCATTACCCGCGCCCAAGACCAACTGTTTCTCACCCACGCAAGCGAACGTCGTCTGTGGGGGAACTATTCCCACGCTGTTCCTTCGCAATTTTTCAAGCAATTACCCCAAGAGCTTCTAGCGGGAAATAGTATCCGTAAGGTCGCAAAAAATTATCGAAAAACCGCTAAAGTCACTGCCAATGGAGCTTGGCGGGTGGACGATCGGGTGGTACACGAAAACTTTGGCGAAGGGAAGGTCTTGCTGATATTTGGAGAAGGGAGAAAACAGACGATCGCCGTTAAATTTGCGACGGGGAGTCCGAAGATTCTCGATCCCAACTTCGCCCCGATCGAGAAAGTCGAATAGTCCAAATTCAACCTACCCGAAAACCATAATTTTCGCCGGAATGATAGTATGCTGTGGGGCGAGCTCGGTTTTTATAGACGATTGAGCTTGCGCGATCGCTGGGTGTATTCATCGACTATTTCTATGCAACGAATCTGGCAAACTTTCCGAAGCTTCGGTATCAAAGCCATTCCCGTCCTGCAGATGCGGGAATCTCTGGTCAAAGAATCCGAACTCGATCTTAACTTTATCGTCCTGATTGTCAGCTCTTGTCTGATTGCCACCTGCGGGTTGCTCGTCAATAGTGCCGCCGTCATTATTGGGGCCATGATTATCGCCCCGCTGATGCTACCGATTCGGGGATTGTCCTTCGGTTTACTCGAAGGGGATGCGGAAATTTTAACCAATAGCGTTATCTCCATTGCTGTCGGCACGACGATCGCGATCGTCTGTTCGGGGTTTGTGGGGTCGGTGGTCGGATTGCCCGAGTTCGGCAGCGAAGTCCTCGCGCGCACCCAACCCAATTTAGTGGACTTGATGGTGGCCCTGGTGGCTGGTGGCATCAGCGGCTACTCCAAAATTCGCTCCTCCCTGAGCGATGCCGTTCCCGGTACGGCGATCGCCGTGGCGTTGATGCCCCCCCTTTGCGTGGTGGGATTAACCCTTTCCCAAGGGTTATGGACATTCAGTGGCGGCGCGTTCCTCCTGTTTGTCACCAATTTACTCGGCATTAACCTCGCCTGTACGATCGTCTATGTCTTGGGTGGATATACCCTCAGCAGTCCCCTGCGGCGATCGCTCTCTTGGGGGGTTTCGTTATTCCTCATCGGGTTGCTGGCGATTCCCTTGGGGTTCAGCCTCATCGACCTCATCGACCAAGCGAAAGTCAATAATTCCATCCGCAGCATCCTCGCCAGTCGTCCCCTGCTCGATCGTGAGGATATCGAACTGGTGGATACCCAAATTGATTCGAGAGCGGCATCGGTCGTTCTGGTGGTGCGAGCAACTGAGCAGATCGACCCGGAGGAGGTGGCAACGGTGGAACAAGTGCTGCAAACGGAGCTGAAAAAACCGTTTAAGGTGGTGTTTGACGTGACCGAATCGCGTAAGGTGGAATCGTCTCTGGCTCGGTAATCCAACCTCCTTGCATCAGATTAAATTCGGATTAAATACTGCTTAACGGATAACGGTAGTTTTGGAGTCATCGATTCGCTCTTTGCAATTTAGCGATCGAAACCCCTTGAGTTACCCAATATTACTAACCACAAAATAAGTTATTTTACAAGTGAAATTCTTGAAAATATTGGATAGAATCATTCTGTTTCAAACAACGATCTCCAAAGGGTATTTTGGTGTTACCTTTAGAAAGAATAAAATACATCGCTCCAAGTAAATATGGATGCCATTGAAATCTCGGGCTTGCGCTACTACGGTTATACCGGATACTTCGCCGAGGAAAAGAAACTCGGTCAGTGGTTTGAAGTCGATCTAACCCTATCGCTGGATTTAGCAACTGTCGGCAAGAGCGATCGCTTAGAAGATACGTTAAATTATTGCCAAGCCGTCGATATCGTCCGCGAGCATATCGAAACCTCTAAAGTTGACACCATCGAACATTTAGCCGCCCAAATACTTCGATCGTTACTCAAACTCGATCGCATCGAGAAAGCTCGCGTGCGCCTGACGAAACTGGTGCCGCCCATTCCGGGTTTTAGCGGTCAAATTGCTGTAGAATTGACGCGCACCCGAGATGATTCGTTTTAGTTCGCTCTAAAATCACAATCCTCAATTCAGTCTTGAAACTCTCACTCATGGTAGACCGAACTCCAACGAAACAAGAATCTCCCCAGAAACAATTTCCCCTCACCACTGTCGGAGCACTCGTCGCTCATCCCAATGGGAAAATTTTGATCGTGAGGACAACAAAATGGAAGGGAACTTGGGGCGTACCCGGCGGTAAAGTCGATTGGGGAGAAACCCTCGAAGAAGCGTTACTTCGGGAGTTTAAAGAAGAGGTTGGACTAGAGTTAACCAACGTTCGTTTTGCCCTGTTGCAAGAAGCAGTTATTGACCCGCAATTTGTACGAGAAGCCCATTTCATTCTGGTCAACTACTACGCACTTTGCGAGAACGAAACCATTACTCCCAACGAAGAAATTGAGACCTGGGCGTGGGTCACTCCGCAACAAGCACTGGAGTATCCTTTAAATACTTATACTCGCATTTTGGTTGAAGACTATTTGCAACGGGAAAAGACAAAAGTGTAGTGTATTTAGGGCTTTGGAATTAAATAAAGTACCCTCGCATCGAACTGCCTAATCTAACCGACTAAGCAGCAATTCGCCGTTGGCGCAGCCGCCCTGAAAGGGCTAGGCGACGCGCGCGCGAACGCATCTAATTTACTAGTTTTGACTGACATAAGGATGCGGAGACAGGTCGATAAATTGAGTATTTTTATCTTATTTTGTCTAAACTTCAGTATCTAAAAACTCGATAAAAAAAAGCCCGCACCGTGGCGCGGACTTCGACAAGTTCGATCGTATTTTAGGAAATCGATTTGAGATTAGCGAACTGATGAATTAGCCGGCAAAATCGGCATCGGGAACTTCCACGATCGATTCTTCCACTTGAGTGATATCATCCATTCCGAGAACGTACCCGATAAAGGCATTATTTTCGAGTTTAATGCCCACATCGTTCGTACCGTCAAGGTTAAAATCACCCACTTCAAAGGTAATAACAGTCGAACTGGTAATCGCAATTCGATCGAGTCCCATCTCGAAATCGGCGATGATATCCGCACTCAAACTCGTCTGAAGCTGGACATCGAGTTCGGCACGCAAAATGAAGGTATCACTTCCGCCGCCACCAATGAGTAGATCGAAGCCAAGATCGCCCGCAACCGCATCGTCTCCTTCGCCACCTTGGACAATATCGTCTCCTTTACCACCGCGAACGATATCATCGCCATCTTCACCCATGACAACGTCGTCACCTTCGTTCCCATTTACATAATCTACGCCAGATCCTCCTTCAACTTCATCATCTCCAGATTGACCAACGAGAACGTCATTGCCAGACTCTCCATCGATCGCATCGTCTCCTTCCTCAGACATAATAATATCGTTGTCTTCAGAGCCATTAATACTATCGTCTGCTTCAGAGCCGTTGGCTTCATTTATCCCAAGAGTATCGAGATCCACGGGAGTTCCTTCAGGAACCTCGAACGCATTATCTTCTTCGGCTGCTAATGCGGCTGAGGTGGAAATACTCCACTGGATATTGAGGGATGCCTCGTCTTGGATGATAACCGATCCGGCAACCGCGCCTTCTCCAGTTTCGTCCCCACCGACAAAAACCCCATCTCCTGCGGTAATTTCGTCCACAGCTTCATCGGAAAGCGGCTCGAACAACTCCGCAGCTTCGTCGGGAATGGTGACGATCCGACCGTAGAGGTTGGCGATCGCAAAGCTTTCTTCGGGTGAGTCAAATCCGCCCTGAATGGTTGCACCGCCATCGGTGGAGAAACCCGACAGTTCCACAGTGAAGGTTTTGCCGTTGAGAGCAAAGGTTTGAGGAGACAAACCCCCCGTTGCAAATTGAAGGCGATCTCCATCGAGAACCGCGTCCCCGGTGGTATTTTGGGTATTGAGGATATTGAAGAAGAAGTCAAAAGACCCCGGATCGTTGTCTGTTCCTTCAATATCTAAGTTGAGGCTGAAGCCAAAATCGCCGTTGAAATTTTGCTGGGTTGTGCCGTTCTGGTAAAACAGTTGTCCGATTTTGAAGGATTCGCCAACGGTGGCACCAAAGTCGCTACCGTCAAACTGCACGATGTTGCTAAAACTGCCCTCAACCGCAGCACCCCATTCAAACTGATTTTCGATGCCGCCATTGACGCTGGTGAGGTTAATGACCGCTTCGGAGTCTGACTCGGCAGGACCGGAGAATTGACCGGAAGCCGTACCGATAATATGTCCCATATCAGACATGTCAGACATATCGGACATCATGCCATCGGCTGTATCCGAAATTTCTTCATCGCCGCTCTCGGAATTATCCCCACCCGCGACATCGGACATCTCGTCCTCGACGGCGGACATCGAGTCTTCACTAGAATCCATGCCTTCTGAAGCGATTCCCTCCAGTTTCCCGTTCTGGGTGCGAATGCCGAAGTTCTGACCGAGAAATAAATCCAACGTTAACTCGGTCGAACTGTGGGAAATAATGAATTCGGTGACGGGGATATTGTCCTGGGCAGAGCCGGGCGTGCCAATTTCGACTCCAGCATCGAAGGCTCGGGGAGAGATGCTCGGATTTCCGGTGACTTGGTTGACGCTGCCAGCCGGCCCGAACTGGGAATCAGTAATATCGGTTCCCGTAACAACTAAACCGTCGAGTAGGGAATCGTCCTCAAG
>NZ_JADEXN010000314.1 GCF_015207075.1 Zarconia navalis LEGE 11467 | reverse complement strand
ATACGCTTCCGCTTCCCCAAAATTGCCACCTTTCATGGCTCGGATTGCCTGAGTGCTCAGTTCCTCTAACTGGGTTAGCTGCGCTTGGGTAATGGGGGTGGGGGGAACTTGCGCCGGAGGCGAAACCGCACCGAACCCGGAGAAGAAGGAGACAAGGAGCGTACTCAGCCAAGCCAAAATGAAACTCATAGATGTATTGCGAAGAACGGGATTGCCAGAAGGTATATTGTCAGGATATCGCGAGAGCTTATTTTTAGCTCGACTCGAACCATCTGTGTCTGGGCTGGAAACCCAGCCCAACCATCGAACTTTAATGACTTGCGGCAATCTCGCTATTCGGGTTTGGCTTCAACTTCGGCGACAATCGATCGAGGGCTTGAGTAACGAACGATCGCACGAAAGCCGTACGCTGGTTTTCCTGGAACACACCCTGGACAATTTGGGTTAACTTCTCCAAGTTCAATCCCTTCTCCCCATCGATAGCAACATCCTGCTGTTGGAAGTATTCGATTAAACTCAACCCGACGATGCGCGTCAAATAGGCGGCACTGATGCCTTGTACTGCCCCACCGGCGAGGTACGTCACCGCGTTAGTTTTCAGCATGGCGCTAATGGTTTGGGTCGACAGTTCCACCAGTCCCAATTTCACCATCAAACCCCCCAAACTGGCGGCAGTGACTTTGGCTTGTTCCAGGGAAAATTTCTGTTGGTAAATTTCCCCCAAATCCATCACCAACTGACCGCTGACGGCCCCAGTGGCGAGCAAATCGAGGGCGGGAACGGGGTTGGCGAGGGCAGCAGCGGCGGCAATCCACTGATATTGAGTCATAATCGGCAATGCCCGATCGCGCCGCAGTTGGTTGAGTTGCTGTTTGATGTTCCCTTGCAATGCTTTGGCTTGCCGTAGGGTGCTTGCAAACACTAATTTCTGCATCTCTTGCCCCACCAGAATCGATTCCAGGCGTTGGGTGAGGGGTTCTATTTGGGGGGTTTGGGCTTCGAGACGTTCTTTGACGGACTCATCGGCTTGATGCTTGCGCACTTTCACCGGCGCGGGGGATGCAGCGATCGCCACGACATTTTCGGCATCCACAAGTCCCTGCATCCGAGACTGAAGTTGTTGCAAAAGTCCAGCGCGATCGTCTGTGGGACATTGGTCTTCCTTGTTCCACACCAGAAGGGTTTTATATCCGGCTGCCCTAAGTTGTTCGATAGCTTGAAATTCCGGGGCTGTGATATCGCCGGTCACTAAAAACAGGACTAAATCGGCATTCAAATCTGTCGGTAAAGATGTCGTTTCTTCGCTGCCAAAGGGAGTTTCTACAAACTTGCATTTGAGTTCGCCCTTTTCCCAGGCGGACTCTAATACTTTGCCCACACTGGTTTTGCCGGTGGATTTGCCCCCCACCACGGCAATTTGCATCTCCGTGCGATCGAGGCTGGATTTTAGACGATCGAGGGCTTCGGCGAACGTGAAGATGGAAGCCGTGGCTTCGGGATGAGGGGTCTCTAATTTATCCGTTTCGGCGACGAACCCATCGAGGGTGGCTTGGGTTTTGGCGATTGCCTTGTCAACGGCGGTGCGATCGACGACGATGGGGATCGGACTCAGATCCAGTTCGGGGGCGCGAGGACGTAGCAACCACGCCCCAGTCCCCACGGCGATCGCCCCGAGGATGCCCCATTCGCCCCTATCTCCCGTGGTGCGATCGAGGCCTTCCCACAGTGCCAGCATCGCCGATAAGCCAATTCCGCCGACGAGTATCGGTCGCTGCAATTTCCCAGCCATAAAAATATCCCCTAGTTTGGTTGGGAGTGCGTTGAGTGTCTCTCAGAGATTTGGGATATCCGATGACTGGTGTCAACTTTGAATTGAAGGGTATAAGCGAGAGTGTCTTATTCCCATCACCAGCAAGATGCTCGTACGATTTTGCTTGTACGGCTTATTTACCAACAGGATTTTGACCTGGGTGACATCCCACACATTTTCGTGCATCTTTCTTTATTTTACCGGGGAGCGGGGGAATTTCATGGGGGCACTTCCACGACGGGAAGTTCGGATTTCCCTAGTTTCTGAGAACTTGAGGCGATCGTTTTTGTGAAGATATCTGGCGATGTTCTCTGGAAATTCAGTGGTTTTCGACCCTTCGATCGACCGTACTTTTTTCTGTTCGTTCGCTGTCAGAATTCAGGCGTGTTGGATGATAACGCGATCTGTTACAGTTCTTGAGGTTCGTACTTCAACCCAACCGATATCTTGTATCCCTCGGGAGATCTACAATCGTCCTATATGTATCGGGAGATAAATCATGCATCGTGTTTTGCACGCCGATTTGAAAAACTATATTGTTGAATGTCACTCCAAACAGGATTACAAGGTCATTTTAGAGAAGGCGGGTTATCTAGAAAGTGACTTTGAAGGTGAAGAGTACTACAATGATTCCCTTTTTGAAAACCTTCTTCAAGCTTCAGTATCTCAACTTTCGATGGATCGTCAAGCGATTCTTTCAGCTTTGGGCGTTAATCTAACACCAGGGTTACTCGATAATATTCAGCCAATGATAAATTCGGGCTGGAAAACACTGGATTTTGTCGAAGAAACAGAGAGTATCATGCATAAATACGCTCGTGAAGAGATGGGTGCTTTTCCACCGGCATTAAAACCCGAACGTATTTCCGAAAATGAGTTGATTATCAAGTTTATCTCTCATCGAGGAATGTGTGGATTAGCTCAAGGTTTCATTAATGCTATCTCTAAACATTATGGTGAAAAGATCGATCTAAATATAGAGGTAAATGGTCGAGAGCATACTCTGACTCTCAAAAAAATTTAAGGCTCTTAAAAAATGAAAAATAGTAACATGGTTCAGATCGCACAGTCATATTACTAACCGATCGTCTTCCATTGAATTCACATTCATACCTCTAATCGCCAAACACGTCTCGCTGGCGAAAGGGGGAAACGAGCAAACGCCCGATCGCTTTTGAGGGAGTCAGCCACGCGATGCGATCGCCCGTTTTAGTATTGGTAAGGATGCGATCGACCAGCCAAGGGGCAACGGTTTCCACCCGATCGGCAAGGAGGTTCAGCAGGCGTTTGGTCTGTTCCCAATCTCGCGCCTGTGCCGGATCGTCGAGATCGTACTGTCCTGAAAGTAAGTCGGTAACGACGATACCCGGACTTAGCGCCCCAACAACGATCGGCGTGCCTTGGGTTTCTCGCACCAGGGACTCGGTAAGGTAGCGGATGCCGTATTTGGTGGTTCCGTAGAGGGTCAAATACCGGATTTTGTCACCGCCACTGCCTGCACCTTCTAGATTGTATACCGCGCCGTACCCTTGTTCGAGCATTCGGGAAATTGCAACTTTCGCGCCGTACATCGTGCCGATGAGATTGGTTTCCACCACGGCAGCAATGCGATCGGGGGTTTGTTCCCACACCGGAACGCGGGGGTTGGCAATCCCGGCGTTGTTAATCCAGATATCGATTTTGCCAAACCGATCGATCGCCTCATCCCACAATCTTCCTACGTCGTCGAAATTGCGAACGTCACCAGCAAAGGCGAGGATTCGATCGCGATCGTACTTTGCAACGAGGTTGCGTTCCGCTATTTCCAAGGTATCCGCCGTTCGTCCGCAAATGGTAACGGAACAACCCCGATCGAGAAATGCATCGGCAAGTCCGTATCCTAATCCCCGGCTGCTACCGGTAATGACGATGGTTTTCATCTTGCTACCTTTTCCTGAGAGACTTCTGCAATGGTAAGATTGGCTATTTTCGATCGTGCTGGAAAAGAGAGATCGCACAAAGTACGAGCTAATGTTCTTTTTGGATTTTATCGCCTCAAACCTCACTCTCGATCGCTGTTTTTTCCTAAAGTCAGAAACTCTTGGGAATGAAAAATCTTAGATCCTAGATTTCTAGTCTTTTCCTTTTTCTCTTTTTTCAAGCTAAAAGTTCCTCTTTTCTTCCATCTCCGCCCATCGTCAAGCCATTTTATGAACCGAGAAGAGCATTCCCTAATATCGGTCGATACCAAAGAATGTCACTTCTTAAAATTTGTCTTCTAATCCTGCAAAAATCTAGTTTTAAAACGGTAAGCATTCAAGTATCAGCCGCGAACGAAAGCGAGATACGGGCGGGTGTCGCAGTATTTTAGAAAACTTGTTGAAAAACTCAACTTCATACCCACCCCTGCCCATTCGGCAGTATTTAAGATCGAATCTGAATCCTTACTCAAAACTCAATCCCAACAAACGATCGGTCTTGAAAAATGTTCGGTTTTCCGAATATTTAGTTGGTTTTTCACCCCTTTTCAATTTCTTTTGAAACGTAAAAAGCTTGTAAGATAGGCACTTTTGACCGAGAAAATAGGAGATCGCATTCTCGTAAAAATAATTTGTTATACTAAAGTTACATTCTAAAAAGCTATTGTATTTTTCGCGAGGTAATTTATATGAGACGCTACACACTCTAAATTTGTTTTAAAGCTCGAGATAGCATAAAGGATTAACTCAAAAAAAATTTGAGAGAAAGCGTCATTAATGACTGCAATAATTTTTCTCGAGATGAAAAAACGATTTAGATCGAACAATTCGTTAAAGTTTAGTCAGTTCACAAACTCTGCTAATTGCTTTGTTTGCCGAGACTCTCGACTTCTAACCCAAACAACCGATCGCTCTAATAAATTGTATCTATTTTAAGGATCCTACTCATGGAAAGTTCAGGACAGCTTACCCTCGAGCAACAATTTCAGTTGCGAATTTTACAGCAAAGTATCGAGAAATTATCAGCAGAACAAGCTCGAGATTTCTTACTCGAAGCATTTCGACAAATGATGGTAAAAGATAACTTTGCCAAACAGATGTTCAAAGACTGCTACTTATAGACAATCGAGGAAAAGCAGATTATAGGTGCGCTTGTATGCGATCGAGGTCAAAAAATCTGACTTTTCCTCTTCGACTCTTGTTTTAGATATCCTGTATATTTTCTCGCTTTCCTAAACACTAGAACCCATTGCAGCATTTACCGTAGGAAAATACTGTGGTAAATATTTCTATTAAAGAGTGTCTTCCACCAATGTTCTAGACCTAGCAGAGATCTACTAGAAATCTAGTATAAGTCGCCAGAATATTCTTTTCAGAGCGATAATTCAGCAAATATAAAAAAAGTAAATAGGTATCACACGATCGTGGAAAGGAAGGACAACGACGCAATCTCAGTTACTTCCGAGCCGTTACGGTCTTACATCATCGGTCTATAGCCATTCCCAAGTTTATGAGGTACGGAGTTCTAAATTTTAGGAAATGGGAAACGGAGAATATTATCCGGGTGTACCTCACACATTTGAGAACGGTGATATAGAATATACCGATCGACTAATTTCTAAGCTTGCTACCTTGTTTGAATTGATATCGATCGGTTGAATCGATCGATTTTGAGGAGTCGAACGTTACATTCGCTTTGATGAACTCCCACCCACCGGAAATAGCACCTCCGCTTGCAATTTCCAGGAGGCTTTTATGGTTAAACAAATATCTTGGTTGCCCCTAAAAAATGAGAACGGTCGAAAGATTCTGCACTTGCGAACCGATCCCCATCGTCCGTGGCAGCCTTATACTGCTTTTCCCGAATACGCCGTTCCCGATATCGAAGTAGCTGGCGCATCAAAAGGATATGCCACCTTTCAAAAGTTAATTAGTCAAGGCTGGCAGGTGGTGGCAACCCACCGTGCTTAATCGGCGATGTGCGATCGCAATAGTTTCGCCATCGCAATAGTCGTTCACCACATTGATGCGCGATAGGTAGGGGTAGCGCCCCCGTGCCCTACCCCGCTGGGTTTGGATCGCCACGGGAGGACAGTGGCGTGCAACCTCGATCGCAATTCGGTGTTGTTACCCTCAACCGACCCGACACACAGCAGTTTCGCCATCGCAATGGTTTCTCGACACCATACCTAAGAGGTCAAAATCATGCCCCAACTCGCTCCCCACATCTTCCAACTCCTGCACCAACAAGGCGTACGACACGCCTTCGGTATTCCCGGCGACTTCGCCCTCACCCTTTACGATGCCCTTGCCGACAGTCCGATCGAACCCGTTGTGATGACCCACGAACCCTGCGTTGGGTTTGCCGCCGATGCCTACTCCCGCATCCGAGGACTGGGCTTAGCTGTCGTCACCTACAGCGTTGGTGGGCTGAATATGGTGAATGCCGTTGCTGGGGCTTATGCGGAGAAATCACCCCTCGTGATTCTCAGCGGCAGTCCCGGCGTTCGAGAACGGCAGGAACGGGATTTGCTGCATCATAAAGTAAAAACCTTCGATACCCAAAGACGGGTGTACGAAGAAGTCACTCTCTACGCTGCCACTCTAGACGATCCCGCCACTGCCGACGCCCAGATTCATCACGCCCTCGACTACGAC
>NZ_JADEXN010000313.1 GCF_015207075.1 Zarconia navalis LEGE 11467 | reverse complement strand
CAAGGGAGAGGGGGAAGAGCGTTGCAACTGACCCATTGTCAATTGTCAATTGTCCATTCTCTTCCCCTGCCTCCAAAGCGCTCGTTGCCTCTACCTCAAATTCGGCAAGAGTTCCGTCCAAATCCCGAAGATGCCGATAACCACCAACAGCGCACCCGATCCCCGTACCAGCAGTTCGTGATTTTTCGTCGTCCAGTTCAAGAAGCGACGTTGAGCCGATCGCGCCAATACCGGTAACAGTAACAACGGCCAGCCGAAGCCCAGTCCGAAACAGACAAAGTACAGCAGCCGCGACAGCAATGCCGTACCCGAAAGCGTTCCCGTCGAATCCACACTGAGGACGAAGGCAGCGGTAATAATCGGGCCGGTGCAGGGAAGCGTCATCGGCCCGAACATCAAACCGTAGAGGTAAGCAGTGCCAAAGGGATTATTGACCGTTGGTGCTTGAGGGGTCAGCATTCGGGTGAAGGGATTGAACCCCATCGCCATCAATATGCCTAAAACGATGACGATGCCGTAGATGGCAGGCAGAACGATCGGCAATGCGGCAGAAAACGATTGACCGATCGCATATAAAACTGCCCCAATAACCACCATCATGCTCAGAATGCCCCCTAGCACGGCAAAACCGAGCAAAAGACCCACGGGACGAGCGTTGCGATCGGAAATATTGCTGCCGAGAAAGGCGATCGTACCGGGGTAGAGGGGCAACATACAGACGTTGGTGAGGATTGCACCGTTGCCGAGGACGAAAGCTTGCAAGAGTTCTGAAACCACGATTGAATCCTAAATAAAATCTTAGTTACTAGCGGTTTCGAGGGTCGCTGCCAGAGCGGTGGGATCGACTTTTCCGGTGGTCAGTTCCGAGATTTCGCCGTCGGGGCTGATAATAAAACGCGAGCCGATGGAGGGATTGAGGGCGGTTTGTCCGAATTTCGCGTCTAGTGCGCGGGTCATTTCTGGAGTGGCCACGGCGAAGGTGAAGTCAAAGCCCTCCTCGCTGGCATAGTTGGCTAAATCAGCATCGGGGAGACTGTCTTCCACGCTTAGGGCAACGATGGCCACATCCCCTTCACCCATATCGGTGGTCGCGGCTTGCACCCCTTGTAAGTTGGTTTTACATTTGCCGCACCAGGTCGCCATGGGCTTGACTAAAACGGTTTGTCCCGAATAATCCGCCAGGGTAAAAGATTCCCCCGTTGCGGCATTGGTGAGGGGAAGACTTGTCAGTTCGGTTTCGGTGGCGGCGGGTTCAGTGGCTGCGGGGGCTTCAGCGGTGGTTTCGGTCTCTGTGGCGGCTGGTGCTTCGGCTGTCGTTTCGGCATCGCTGGTGCTGGCTGTATCGGCAGCACAAGCCCCGAGGAAGACCATCGCGGCGAGGGTGAAACTCAGGGTTAGAGGATGGGTACGGTTAAATTTCATCAAAGGGGTTCGCTCCTGTTTTTTGTTTTTCGAGGTTGTTCTTTCTAGATACGACGGTGGCAACCCATTGGATTTAAAATCTCACATGAAATATTTTTTCTAACGGTTTCGATCGAAGGTAGACCCCAGTCATCACCAAAGGGGGAGAGTTAATGGAGGTCTCGAACGAGATCGTGCAACTCGGTAGCTTGGTCTGGAAATGGCTCGATCGACCCGAAGATATCTGCCGGTTACGATCGCACCACCTCGGCAACACTTGCCGCATCCCAGAATCGATCGTTGACGTTGTAGGTCATCGCGGTGAGGGGAGTTCCATCGGACATCGAATCGATAACTCTGGGGATATAGGGGAGTCCGATCGAAGTGCTATAGAAGATCGAGGCGATCGCTAACGTTAAGAGTAAAGGGCTTAAATGTCGTCGCAGCGGATGGAGTTGGGAACACAATAGACCCACAAATAAGATAAGTGTAAGTGCGGCGAACCAAAGATATCCCGCTCCCAACATCTCGAAAAGCCACAATTTGTACCATGGAGCTGAAGAAATACTCAATCCGAGTAAAGCGATTGCGAGCGACCAAAGAACAATTTTGAGGAGCCGGTTTATGGTCATCGCACTCGATATTTTCTGGGGCTTTTCGATGATGGTTCTACTCTTGTCCAACTACTGTAACGGTTTTCTCGGCTCTCCTGCTTCTCAAAATAGGTTGAAACCACAAAAAACACCCTCACCAAATTGGCAGGGCGCTATCAGAGAATTATTAGCAGTTACGATAATATAGCATATTTTGTAAATATGTCAACAAATTGGTAGCTCTAAGTACCCTCGAGGATAGGGAAGCTGATGTTACCCGCCGACAGAACCAAGTCACACAGATTTTTTGGTCAAGGAGTTGGCCAGTTGCAATATCAACCGTTTCAACATCAATCGGATTAAAAATATCCCAGCCGAAAAGGGCATAAACCTCTTTGTCGGATTTCACCAAAAAAGCTCCGTAAGATTGATGAATGGTTGATGAATAGTTAGCACTTTGGCTCGCTAGTCGGATATTGCCGTGACAGTCAACAGTATCAGCATAGGGACGATGACCAAATCAACAACAACTATTTTCTCGCGATCGCCTGGCTCATCCTTACAGACGATCGCCCTTCGGGTTATTGCCCAGGAATCTCTCAAAAATGAGACAAAGGTCGCCTATGTCAAAGTTGTGGTGGTCCTAATTTCATTTATTTTAGATGTCATCGTCTTTTTCTTTCCCCAGCAACTCATTGGCGAACCATCTATTCCTCTTACGGTGACGATGGTTTCTTTTACGGCCTTTCTAATTTCAGCCGGTTTTTTGATACTTTTACGTCACCAATATTCTTGGCAGTGGTTACCCAGACTACAGATTGCCATCCCCTTATTTGATGGGTTGTTGTTGGCTCTATTTATTACAAATATCTGGCGAGTGATGGGGGAATCTAATCCCCAAATTATTACGAACGTTACGGCTCTTTGCTGTCTGATGGCGATAACTGGAGCGATTAGAATCAGCCGTCAAGCATCGGTCATTACAACCATTTTAGGCTGTGCTAATTTTGTTTATGCCATTTGGTTATTCCAATTAGATAATGCAGTGAGTGTATTTGCCCTGTTTACGATTTTGGGTACCGGACTATTGGGGATGTTGAACTCTAGTATTGTGCGTCGCCAGGGTAAAAATGAGGCAGGTCGTCTATTGATGGAGCAGTTTCTTCCAGCTAATGTGGTGGAAGCTGCATTTGAATCACCCATGCAACTCTTAGAAGAACCCCGGATCTTTGATGTCACCATCATGGTGAGCGATCTTAGAAGTTTTACTAAATATTCAGAAAAACTAGAACCTGGAGAGGTTTTTGAATTTTTAAACGAACTTCAGGGACTTTTATCGAGTATTGTGGAGCGTCATGGCGGTTGGGTGGATAAATTTATGGGGGATGGGATGTTGGCCGTTTTTGGAGCACCCAAGACGTTAGATAACCATGCATTGCAAGCTTTGGCAGCCGCTCGGGAGATTTTAGCCAATGTCGATCGAGTGAGTCCCTTGCCGGTGGGACTGGGCTTACACTCTGGCCCGATTGTGGCCGGTTGTTTGGGCACAGGCGGTCATTTAGAGTTTACGGTAATTGGAGATACGGTGAATGTGGCTTCAAGGCTGGAATCTCTCACGAAAGAAATGGGTTGCGCCCTCTTAATTAGTCATACCACCCAACAACATTTAACGGATGTACCTTTGCGATCGCTTGGCAAAAAGCCCATTCGCGGTAGAGATGAGAGTTTAGAAATTTTCGGAATTTGAGTCGCCACGATCGAGTTTTGAAACCTTGCACATCGCATTATTAACAATTAACCATCACTAAATTGCGTTCCTTTTTCAGGGCGATCTCCACTCGATGGTATTCTTCTTCTAGCGAACCGATGTAACGCTCGGCTCCGCGCGTCGTTCCCGACCGAGCGAGATTTTCCAAAGATTTGCACAGATCGGAAAATACCATCGCCCCGAGGTTCGCACTCGCCGATCGCAATGCGTGAGCGGACATTCGCAGGCTTCGAGCGTCCTGGGTTTCGATCGCCGCTCGCAGTTCCCTCAATTGGTGGGGAGTATCTTCTAGAAAGCTATCGACAATCTCCGTTACGATCTGCCCGGCGCGAGAACCCGCCATATCTCTGAGAGCTTGTAGGATCGCCCGATCGAGGGGAGGGGTGCGCTCCGCTGGGCTATCCATCCTCGCTATCTTCTCCACTTGGGTTGTCTTATCGATCGCATCTGTCTGTATCGGCGGTGTTGTTTCGATTGGCCCGCATCGACTCAAAGCGCCTACCAACTCTTCCACTTGAATGGGTTTGGCAAGATAATCATCCATCCCCGCATCCAAGCACATCTGGCGATCTTCACCCATGGCATTCGCGGTGAGAGCAATAATTCGAGGACGACAATCGGGCGATCGATCCTGACAAATCTGCCTTGTCGCCGTCAATCCATCCATTTTCGGCATCTGCACGTCCATGAACACCACATCGTAGGATTGACGATCGAGGGCTTCTAAGACTTCAAATCCGTTACCGGCTACATCCGCTCGATACCCTTGTTTTTCCAGCAGCAGCAATGCCACTTTTTGATTGACCGCATTATCCTCCGCCAGCAAAATCCGCAGGGGAACTCGGTTGGGTCGCATTTGGGTTAGACCCTCTTTCCGGGGGGGAGGGGCGAGGGCAGGGGCGGTCGGGGCAACGATCGTAAAATAGAAAGTCGAACCGCGATCGGTTTTCGGTAGGTCAGAAGAGTCAACCTCCCAATCCGGTGGTGGATTTCCCGCGATCGCGCCACCACTTTCAACCCAAATGCGACCGCCCATCATCTCGCACAATTGCTTGCTAATAGCCAGTCCCAGCCCCGTCCCCCCATACTCGCGAGTGGTGGATGCATCAACTTGAGAGAAGGATTTGAACAAGCGATGCATTCGATCGCGATCGATGCCGATGCCGGGATCGCGAACGGCAAATTGAATTTCGTAGGGTTCCTTAGATGTGGGGGACGGGTCGTTTTTCCCCGCATTTTTTCGGTTTAAAGGGCGACCGCTTGCCGATAGGACAATGACACCCACTTCGGTAAATTTAACCGCATTGGCAAGTAAGTTGACTAAAATCTGACGGATGCGAGTGACATCGGCAACGATCGCCGCTGGCGTCTGGGGGGAAATCTGAAATCTCAACTTCAGATGCTTTTGGTTCGCCCCGACACGCACTAAATCGAGAGCTTCTTCGATGCAACGGCGCAACTCAAAGGGGTATTCCTCCAAGTTCATTTGACCGGCTTCAATTTTGGAAAAGTCGAGAATATCGTTAATCAATGCCAGGAGAGCTTGACCGCTGTTGCGAATCGTCTCGGTAAAGTCTTGTTGTTGGGAATTGAGGGGAGTATCGAGCAGAAGTCCGGTCATACCGATGACGGCATTCATGGGGGTACGAATCTCGTGGCTCATCGTGGCCAAGAATTCGCTTTTGGCAACGGTGGCAGCGAGAGCTTCATCGCGGGTGCGGGCGAGTTCTTCAACCACGAGTTGCAGTTGCTCTTCTGTCTCTTCCCGCTCGGCGATGCCATTTTGCAGGCTTTCAAGGGTGTCTTGCCAATACCGAGCCATCTCGTTGAACTGGGAACCCAATCGTGCGATTTCGCCATCGCCATTCAGGTTGGGGTGGGCGCGCCGGTCGAGTTCTCCCCGAGCAAATGCCTCGCAAAGTTGGGTCAAATCCTTTAGGGGACGGCGCACCTGTCGGTGGATCGAAATGGCGGCGATCGCCGCCACGAGGATACTAGAAAGGGCTGACTTCAATGCGGAAACGACGATCGCCCGCTCTAATTCTTGTTTCTCAAGCTCGATGGAATTGCCCCCTCGAATTTCTGCCGTGGGATTCGATCGCTCTTGAACCTCGATCTCGAACACGTGCCCTTTGTGGCGATGCTGAAGTTCGGGAATCGCGATCGCCGATTGGACGATAAACGAGCCGATGCCGATCGTCCAAAAGTAGCGAACGGCAATATTATTTTTCCAGAACCCTTTTTTCAAAAAACCTTGAAATCGATCGCTTCCCAACACGAATTTTGCTCCTGTTTCCTAATATAAATGCACCCAGTGCCCTCGGAAGCTGGCAAGTATCCGAGGATGCCATTTTCAACTAAGACGGTTTTCTAAAGCTCAACATCCCAAACGCCAGCCAAGCGGCGAGAACTCCCAAATTAATCCATAACATCGTTACCGGCCCGAGACGGGCAATCAAAGCGGGGGCGGCGGCGGTGTACAAACCGCCCCCCACGATTGGCTCGAAAAAGAGTTGTTTGTAAGCAAAACTTTCAAATGCTCCCGATCGATTTTCCGGATCGACCATGCGCAAGAGCAAAATCCCCGTTGCTGTCACCCCCATCGACTGACCCATATCCCCAAGTCCGCGCTCGAACCAGTAGGTAGGCAGAATTCGCGGGGCGAGGAAGATAAA
>NZ_JADEXN010000312.1 GCF_015207075.1 Zarconia navalis LEGE 11467 | reverse complement strand
CTGTAGTACGGCGCGTTTTCTTCGAGCCAGCGAAATGCTTCGGTCTTCTCAAATTCTTGCATGAGGTGGGTTGCCGGGACGTTGCCATCGCCAATATCGATGGCATAACCGGTATGGTGTTCGCTATAGCCTGGAGGAGCGCTCACCTCAGCCCGTTCTGAAGCCCCCTGTCGGCGTTCGGCTTTCACGTCAAAAAATAAAAATTCCTGGTCTTCAAGAGTCCGAAAACCGGAAATGGGAGCCAGAAAAATACCTTGCTCTCTGGCTGCTGCTTCCATCTCTAAATAGCGATCGGCAGCCGTTGCGCGCAAGCGAATGCTACCATCGGCGACAATGGGTTTTAGCTCGCCCTCTGGAGCGATTTCGTAAGGCAAATGTCCCAGCAAGTCATCTGAGGTGTCTTCAGCGGTCGGGTTGGAGGTAGAGGATGTTGCAACGTCCTCAGAAGCTGGAGAGGAAGTGGCGATCGAGCGTTGTTGGGACTGTACCACCCAGAACAAACTCCCTGCCAACGCCAAAATGCCCAAACCCACCAATCCAATTAGGCCCCAAACCAGCCATTTCTCCCGAGATACCGCCGATGGGGTGAGGAGTTCTGCAGGGCCGTCTCGTAAGGCTTCTGGGATATCGTCTTGCACTGTTCCCGAATAGCTGGTTGTTTTTTTCGATCCGCTCGCGTTATGCAAAGACTTCCTCCTCAAAGATCGGCAAGCTCGAACCCACATAAATTGTAGACGAAGACATCGCGCAACGCCTGCTTCCCCTGCCTCGTTGCTTTTACCAGCCCCAAGTCCCGGCACTACCTTTAAACGGGCCGACGATATCGCGCGTCACCCATCCCCCGTAAAAATTGCCCGGTTGCGGTTGCACTTGCTCGCCATCAACGTAGCACGCATCCATCATGTCAGCATAAAACGCCACGTAGTTTTCGATCGTGGCAAAAGCGGGAGTCGGTTGGGAATAAAACCAGGCGGCATTCGGGGCTTGTTTGTCCCCAACAACGATCGTATAGTATCCGGCAACACCTTTCCATTCGCAGTAAGAAGTGCGATCGGTTTGAGATAGATACTCCATCTGGATATCCAGGGGAGAAATATAGTAGACGGGGGGATGACTGGTTTCTAGGACTCGTTTGGCGTTGTGGGTATCGGCGATCGTGATGCCGTTGAAGACGACTTGTAGGTGCTTGCTAGTATCTTCCAAGCGAGGGGGACGGGGATAGTCCCAGACTGATTCTTGACCGGGGCCGGGTTCGATCCGTTGAGAAAACATTATCGATGTGTTAGGGCGCAAGAGTTTTTTTGAGTGGAAATATTTTGCTGATTTCCCAAGTTTAAAATGAGTTGGCTCGATCGAGTCGGCGAGATCGAAAAAATAATGACCGATTCCCACGAATGTCTGTCTTTGTGAATTCTGTTGGATTCTCCACCTAAAGTCTCGAGCGCTCCTTAAGTTGATATGGCTGGAAAAAGCTCGAAGATTTAAAATCTATACGTTTTCGAGTGGGAAAGCCCGACCCGTAAAATCTCGGTTTAGTCTCTCAAACCACACTCCGTGTTCGATCGCTCACAAAACACTCTTCGTTTTACGGCTTACGAAATAAGCCGCTAGGACACCGCTCAAAAAGCCAAAGAGATGTCCTTCCCAAGAGACTCCCGGCCGACCGGGCAAAACGCCCCAAATCAGGCTTCCGTATGCAGAACCGACGATGACGGACAAAGCAATTCCGGCGAAGCTGCGCTCGAATATACCTCGCAGCATGAGAAAACCGAGATATCCAAAAATTAGACCGCTGGCACCGATGTGATAGGCTGGCGATGCGAAAAGCCACACGCCCGCACCGCCCACTAAAACAATTGTTACTGTGGCGATCCAAAAATCCAACGTGTTGCGCAGCATCACCAGCCACCCCAACGTAATGAATGGGATTGTATTGGCGATCAGGTGAGGGAAATTGCCGTGGAGAAAGGGCATCAAGAGTATGCCGCGCAAACCAATCTCGTGGCGCGGCAGAATGCCGAATCGATCTAACCCGCCTCGAAATACAACAAAATCAGCAATTTCGACGATCCACATGATGGCTACAAAACTTGCCAAAATTACCACTTGCGTTTTAAAGTCGCTGGCGATTTGGCCTATATTTTCTTTCTTCATGGCATCCGTTGGTGTGGTGGTTGAGTATCGGTAATGGTTCTAGCTTCTAGGGTAACAACTCGATAGAAGAGCCTGCACGCAAACGAGTTTGAAGGTTTGCCCCGCGATCGATTTTGACCGAAACGTTCTACAGGTCAATCCTGTGGAACCCACAAGATGGCTTCGGCAGTAGGTATAATCAGTACAATAACTCGTAAAGTTTTGTAAATTCCCCGATCGACCCCAGATTTATGAATCCCGATAATTTAACCCACATTTCGACTCAGTTAGAAAGTCCGAACGCGCGCGATCGAATGTTGGCTTTGGCTTCCTTGAGAAAAGTTCCGGCCGTCGATGCCGTACCGCTCATCAAAAAAGTCCTCGACGATGAGAATCTTCCCATTCGATCGATGGCGATCTTTGCCCTGGGTATCAAACCCACGGAAGAATGCTACCCAATTTTGGTGCGCTTGCTCGAAACCGACCCCGATTACGGTATTCGCGCCGACGCAGCTGGGGCGTTGGGCTATTTGGAAGACGGACGGGCATTTGAACCCCTCGTGCGAGCCTTTTACGAAGATACCCAATGGCTGGTACGTTTTAGTGCTGCGGTGTCGTTAGGAAACTTAAAAAACCCTCAAGCCTACGATGTATTAATCAAAGCCCTCGACAGCGAGGAAGTCGTGCTGCAACAAGCGGCAATTTCTGCATTGGGAGAAATTAAAGCTACCGCTGCGATCGATAAATTACTCAACTTCGTTCAGTCGGACGATTGGCTGGTGCGACAGCGCCTAGCGGAAGCCTTGGGACATCTTCCGGGTTCCAAAACAACCTCCGCGCTTCAATATATGGCAAAAGACTCTGATGCTCAAGTAGCCGAGGCCGCCAGGATTTCTTTAGAGCGCCTCCAAGAGCAAGCCTCCCAAACTCCTTCATCTTAGGGGAGTACGACCCTTAATAAACTGGTAACATCATTCCTTCGCGAGCCAGCACCGAATTGGGAAAGGCTGCTTTGACTTCTAGATCGAGTGCATCGAGAAAATCATCAGAGTGGCTGGGTTCGTGGTGGAAGACAACAAGAGTTTTCACTCCTGCCGCTTTGGCAATTCTGACCCCCTCCTCCCATGTCGAGTGACCCCAACCCACTTTTGGCGCTTTTGGATTGTTGTATTCTTCGTCTGTATACATGGCATCATAAATGAGCATATCCGCTCCCTGAGCCAGTTCTAGCACATTTTCATCCAATCTATCGGGGTAGTGTTCGGTATCGGTGCAGTAAAAGACTGAATGTCCCTGCCAATTGACTCGATACCCCATCGCATTATTGGGATGGTTGAGATGACCGGTTTGGAAGGTAATGTCGTCCATCTCAAAGGTATCGCCACAGACGATATGAGTAAATTTGAGATCGGCTTGCATCCCGGCTAAAGGAATTGGAGAATTGGGATGGAGTACTCGCTCGATAAAATGTTTCTCTAGGGAATCACCATTTTGAGGTAACGTTCCGTAGATATGCAAGCGGTGGTCTTTCACAAAGGCGGGCATAAAAAAGGGAAACCCTTGAATGTGATCCCAATGGTAGTGAGGAAAGAACATATAGGTTTCTGGCGGCAGATCCCGCATCAGATCTTTACTCAATTCCTGTAAGCCAGTTCCGCCATCGAAAATGAGACGTTTTCCGCCGATGTGCATTTCAATGCAGGAAGTATTACCGCCATAACGAACGGTATCTTTTCCGGGGGTGGGAATACTACCTCGGACACCCCAGAACTGGATAACAAAATCAGAGGATGTGCTTGTTTCCATAAAAGTATCGGGGACAGCCTTACAACATCAATTATCTAAGGAGGAGGTGTGACATCCGGATAGATTGAGTGCCCGTCGACCTAGACTCCCATACTTGGATCGTAGCAACTAATTTATAGGTTCAACAGGTTTGAGAGTATTGCACTGTGCCCGATGGCGTAATAAGTGGTCGCATAGCACCAAAGCGACCATCGCCTCCACCATGGGAACGGCGCGGGGCAAAACACAAGGATCGTGTCGTCCCTTCGCCGCTAGCACCGTTTCTTGGCGATCTCGGGTCACAGTATTCTGTTCTTTCCGAATAGTCGCCGTGGGCTTGAAAGCCACTCGAATAATAATATTTTCTCCATTCGCGATGCCACCCTGAATTCCACCCGATCGGTTGGTACGGGTTCGGATTTGCCTGGATGCGTCCAGATAAAACTCGTCGTTATGCTCGCTACCGGTAAGTAAGGTTCCCGCAAATCCGGAACCAATTTCAAATCCCTTGCTTGCAGGCAAGGACATCACACCTTTTGCCAGGTCGGCCTCTAGTTTATCAAAGACCGGCTCGCCGAGTCCTCTGGGGAGGTTCCTCGCCACACATTCGACCACACCGCCGACGGAGTCTCCCTGACGGCGAATATGCTCGATTCGTTCGATCGCCGATCGTGCGAATTCGGCATCGGGACAGCGAACGATGTTACTTTCAACTTGCTCTAGAGTAACAGTTTCGGGGTCTACTACACCCTCTAAATCTTGGATGCGCTTGACGTAACCGATAATTTCAACCCCGGCGACTTGCCGCAGAATTTTTTTGGCGATCGCACCACCAGCTACCCGTCCGATGGTTTCTCGGGCAGAAGAGCGACCCCCACCCTGCCAGTTGCGGAAGCCATATTTCGCGTCGTAGGTGGCATCGGCATGAGAGGGACGATAGGTCTGAGCCATCTCGTCGTAGTCTTGAGGTCGCGTGTCTTTGTTACGGACTAAGATCGCAATTGGAGTTCCTAAAGTTTTGCCTTCAAACACCCCAGAGATGATTTCGCAGGTATCGGTTTCTTTTCGCGGAGTTGTAATTTTGCTCTGACCGGGACGACGACGGTCTAACTCGAACTGAATTTCTTCTGTAGAAATATCGAGCTGGGGAGGACATCCATCGACGATCGCACCGACGCCACCGCCATGAGATTCACCGAAGGTGGTAATGCGAAATAGGTTTCCGAAGGTGTTGCCCACTGATGCTTGCAGAGTAAAGTGTATGTTTTGGATATTCTTATTTTAACTCTGTGGGGAAGATTCGGAACGTCCTAAGATGGCTTGGCATCGCGATTCTGGGGTCGGTCGTGGGGAATGGTTAGGGATGTTGGATAGTTCTGAGGTGTTATATCTGTTTAAGCGTTCGGGCGATATAGGGGGCAATGTAGGGGGAGTTCCCGCATCTCAGGTTAGGGAGAAGACCGCAAGACAGGTCGATCGTAGCTTGAAGACTTTGAGAAAGCAGGTGGCGAGTTGTGCTGAAGAGAGAACTTGAAGAAACAAGTTTTTCTAGGTCACTCAGAAACTCGATCGTTCTAGCAAAGTTCGACCATTCCGCAGTCATCGACGAGGTAGCACATTGCACGAAAACGGAGTCCGACGAGTTGCTCGTAAAAGGGGTTGAGCTTGCACATGGGAGGAATGCGTAGCAAGCGGCGACCGAAGAGGACGATGTCGCGCTCGAACGGGCATTGAGCGGGAATGGCTTTAAACAAGAATAATGCGATTTTAGGATTTTGAATTTTTCGCGTATCGAGCCATTGACGTAAAGGCTGTAGCAGATTTGACAAGAAGTAACTCATAACTTTAAAACCTAATAGAGTTCACTTTGGCTGAACTGTTTTTAGCGTTCATACTACTTACGTTAAAGATTAATATTCAGTCTTGGGTAAAGGGATGAAAATGAATAAATGCTTTTCGATAAAGATTGAGTAAAGCTGTGAATAGAACTCGAATTTTATTCGCTCAAACCCTTTAATGAAGAGACTTATAGTCTTTTAGAGATAATAGGAAGAATTTGTATTTTCTGATACAAATATTAGAGGGTAGAGATATTTACTTAGGGCAATTTTTGAAGGCCGGTGAGCTGAGGTCAATCCTTTATTACCAGTTACGCGGTGTGCAACTTTAGTTAAAGTCATGTGGCAAGCGAGCCGAAAAATCCCCCGATCGGTCGTTCCGGAGTTCCCTCGTGTTGTTAGGTTTTGGATCGACAAGTTGCACTAGGCCCCCGTATCCTCATTTCACCCCTATTGAGCCACTCAAATAACTTAACTGCACTATCAACAATACAAATCGGAATCATTGGTATAGGCGACTTCCAAGCTTTGTGAAGTGATGTAAAATTAAGTCTATTGTCCGTTTACAGAGTTTAGAGGGATGTCCTTTTCTATTGAGTCAGCTCGCAATATTTTTCCGGAAACGCTGGCTGCGGATGTGGTGCCAGCCACGATTTCCCGCTTTAACCAACTGGGGGTTGAAGAC
>NZ_JADEXN010000311.1 GCF_015207075.1 Zarconia navalis LEGE 11467 | reverse complement strand
CGCGACATTTCCGCAAGGGCAAGACTTTCTACAAAATCTGCCCCCTACAATTTTTGTATCTTACGGATTTGAGAAACGCTATTCATCACGGATTTTCAACGAACTTATTAAATTCGTTACCAAAAATGAAACCCACCTCATCATACGAGCGTCATCGATTACCGTGAAACTATCAATCGCTCTGCTTTGTTCTGTGAGGAGGAAACTCGATGCGCAATATGATTCTAACCCCGATCGCCCTTGCCTTACTCTTCGGTGGTACAACCGTAACGCCCATGTCGGCCCAAGAACCGAACCTCTCTGTCGAAAACACCTTGAAAAACCCCGTTGAAACGATCGCCGATTCAAGCCTTCTGGTCAGTTACTATGGATTTCGAGACTATCGATCGGTGGTGGAAAAAACCGCATCGATGGTTTCTGATGCCTCCGCCCAAGACCTCGCCGCCCGGTTCGGCCTGAATATCCTCAACGTTACTTGGGAGGACACCGGACGCTACTACAACTCTGCTGTCGGTCCAAATATCAGCGACATGACGATCCAGGTTCAGCAGCATAACCCGATCGCCGATGAGTATACCCTCAGTTTGATGCCAGCGATCCGCCATCCCAATTTTACCGACGAATCGGCAGATATTCCCCTCGATCGCTTCTTCTTGCGGGTGGGCAACGAGAAAAACGAAGACCTCAAACGGGTGTCTCTGCGAGAGTTTCTCGGCAATTTACCCCAATACTTACATCAGCCAGAATCTTGGGCGGGAGATGAAACCTCCCTTTTAGCAGATCGCGATACCCACGTTCTCGTCAGCGCCCAAGCTGCCTTTTTGCCCATCCCCCAAGGAGGAACCGCCGAGTTTAACCCCGTCCTGTTCAACTACCAATCCTACGCTGGAGATCCGGCCGTCCTGACGATTCTAGCCACCCGCGAGGGAACCAGCGTCACCATCATCGATAATCAACGAGATGGTTTCGATGCAGGCAACACTTGGGGACAGCGCCTCTTTTTCAACAAAAATGGGGAAAGGGCCAGTTTCACGGGTCAGCGATTGAGCGATTTTCAAAGTTCGGGTGGAGATTCGAGTGCGTCGAATACCGACCCGGTGGAGGCTTCCGGGGAAGATGGACTGAATATGGTGATGCTGATTCAGGTTCCTTTGAAGCAGAAACGCCCCTTTGATTCCGAACCGATGATGATGGATGGAATGCTGCTTTTTGAAAGTGCTGCTGCCCCCGAACAAGCCCGCAGCAATGTGGAAGCAGCTGTTATCGGTCACGGAGAGGTGGAAGGCCCGTTTACGGAAATCGACGATTTGGCGATCGAACGCGATCCGCAATTCCCGATTCGAGTAACGGTGCAGTTCTACAAAGCCACCAGCAACGGGGTGGTGTCCGAGAAGGATATGGAACAAATCCACCAGCAAATTGCCCGCGTTTACGAAGATGCAGACTACGTCGGCAGTTTAGTGGTCGATGGGCCGAGCGATCGTCCCACGGAACACGACGGCCCCAAAGAAGAACCCCCCGGATGGTGGGAGGCTTTCTGGCAGCGACACGAAGCCAATACCGGCCAGACTCGTGAAGAGGCGATTGAAATGTTGCGCCGCCTCCGGGGAGAGGATTGGATGCCTGCCTCAGAACTGGAATTGCAACAAGAACTCGATCGGGGAGAGAATTAGGAATTAGGAATTCGGAGTTCGGAATAGGGAAATGGAGAATGGGGAAGAGTTAATGAACAACCTCCTCCATCACCGCGTCCCCGCGTCCCCCGAATCTCCTACTCTTCACTCACCTCCTCAACCACTTCCTCAACGAGATCCTCACCCATTTCCTCGTCTATTTCCTCTTCTCCCGATGGGGGAACTAAGGCCACTGCGGCGATCGCATCGTCTTTGTCCAATCGCTGTACCCGCACCCCCGTGGCACTGCGAGACTGGGGAGAAATGGCATTGACGGCCTGACGGATAATAATCCCCCGGCTAGTGACAATCATCAGTTCGTCTTCTTCGGTAACGACTCGCAGGGCCGTCAATCGATCTTTCTTGCTGTGGGCCTTGAATTTCGTGGCGATCGTTCCTTTACCCGCCCGTCGTTGCAGGCGGAACTGGGTGACGGGAACCCGCTTGCCGTAGCCTCCCGTGGTAATTGTCAGCACCCACGGTCCCTCACCCGCCTGGGACTCTTCGGTGTCCTCTTCGGTGTCTTCTTCGGTATCCTGGTCCGCAACGGTCAATTCTTCTTCCTCGATCTCGTTCTCGTCGATGTCGTTTTCATCGGCCTCGACCAAACTGGCAATGACGGTACTGGGCAAAACATCCATACCGATGGGTTCGTCCCCTTTGCGCAAATTCATCGACTTTACCCCCCGCGTGGCCCGACCCAGGGGGCGCAATTGTTCGTGGCTGGCTTTGAAATGGATCGCCATGCCGTAACTCGACCCGATGATAATGCTATCCTCGGCTTTGGCCCGTCGCACCCAGCGCAGTTGGTCGCCGTCGTTGAGGGAAATGGCAATTAAGCCGTTGGCGCGAATATTGGCAAATGCCGAGAGGGCGGTTTTTTTGATATATCCTCCTCGGGTGAGCATAATCAGATATTCGTCATCGGTAAACTCGGCAACCGAAACGATCGAGGTGATTTTTTCCTCGCGCGGAATCGGCAGCATTTGGACGATGGGCACTCCTCGGGCCGTGCGAGAACCCGTGGGAATTTGGTAGGCTTTGAGGCAGTACACCACCCCCCGTTCGCTGAAAAATAGGACGCTGTCGTGGTCGCAACAGGTCAAGAAATGCTCGATGCCGTCATCTTCCTTCATCTTGGTACCGGCTTTGCCCCGCGTCGCCCGGTTTTGCGCCTCGAAAGTACTCACGGGCATCCGCTTGATATAGCCCTGTTCCGTTAGCAAAACGATCGCTTTTTCGTTGGCAATCAAGTCGGTTTCGTCGATTTCGCCTTCGTCGCGCAGAATTTCCGTGCGGCGTGGGGTGCCGAATTTGGCTTTGAGTTCTTGGGCTTCGGTTTCGATAATTTCGAGAATCCGTTCTCGACGCGCCAAAATATCGTTGAGATCGGCAATGACGGCTTGTAAGTCTTCGTGTTCTTTCTGAATTTTCTCCGCTTCTAATGCCGTTAGCCGTCGCAGTTGCATCTGTAAAATCGCATCGGCTTGCTGTTCGGAAAGGGCGTAGGTTTCGATTAACTCGACTTTCGCCGTTGCCGTATCTGCCGAGTGGCGAATCAGGGCGATAATCGCATCGAGGTTAGCCAGGGCAATGAGCAACCCTTGCAGGAGATGGTCTCGTTCTTCGGCTTTGCGCAGTTCGTAAAGGGTTCGCCGGGTAATAGTTTCGACTCGGAAATCGAGGAAGACTTCCAAGAATCGCTTCAGAGGCAGTAGTTGGGGGTCTCCATGTACCAAGGCGAGCATGTTTGCCCCGAAGTTGGTTTGAATGGAGGTTTGCTTGTAGAGGTTGTTGAGGACGACGCGGGGATAGGCATCGCGCTTGAGTTCGATCACGATGCGCATTCCGTCGCGATCGCTTTCGTCGCGAATATCGGAAATTCCCTCTAAGCGCTTCTCGTTCACCATGTCGGCAATTTTCTCGATCAGCGCTGCCTTATTCACTTGATAGGGCAGTTGGGTGATAATCACGGCTTCGCGATCGGGGGCCCCGCGCCGTTCGATGGTTTCGATCTCGGCCACGCCGCGCATGGTTATCGAACCCCGACCGGAAATATAGGCATCTCGAATGCCGCTGCGACCGAGAATTTGTCCGCCGGTGGGAAAGTCGGGGCCGGGAATGTGCCGCCGCAGTTCTGTCGTATCGATTTGCGGGTTGTGAATTAATGCCGTCAATCCATCCACTAACTCTCCCAAGTTGTGGGGGGGAATGTTGGTGGCCATCCCCACGGCAATTCCAGAGGAACCGTTGAGCAGAAGCTGGGGCAAGCGGGCGGGTAAAACCGTGGGTTCTTGTTGCGATCCGTCGAAGTTGTCGGCGAAATCGACAGTCTCCGAGTCGATATCCTCCAGGAGGGCATCGCGACTGAGGGCTTGCAGGCGGCATTCGGTGTAACGCATGGCCGCGGGAGGATCGTTGTCCACGGAACCGAAGTTGCCATGTCCGTTAATCAGGGGCGATCGCATCGAAAAGTCCTGAGCCATGCGCACCAGGGCATCGTACACCGCCGTGTCCCCGTGAGGGTGGTACTTCCCTAACACTTCCCCGACGACGCGGGCGCACTTGCGGAACGGGCGATCGGGCATCAGTCCCAATTCGTGCATGGCATAGAGAATGCGCCGATGGACGGGCTTGAGTCCGTCCCGCGCATCGGGCAGCGCCCGACCTACAATCACGCTCATGGCGTACTCGAGGTAAGACCGGGACATCTCATTGCGCAGATCCGTTGGGACGATCCGCTCTTGGGAAGTGGTCATAGGGTCAAAAACTCCATTAAAAACGAAATTTCGGTCGATCGTTACCGAAATACTTATCGAATGCAATTTAGCGTTATAATTTCAGCTAAATGCTCTTAAATTATCTTTGATATTTTAACAGATTTTGGCCCTAATTGATGCACTAGGAACTTTGACCTAGAAAGGATTTGTAATCGGGCAAGAAAGCCCAAGAAATAAGCTTAATTTTACAGCTCTATAATTTCAGATCTAATTCTCAATACTCTCACTCTATCAATAACCAAAAGTTCCATTTTAAACGGTGTTATATTTAGTTTTTTTTGCGTGTAGTTCTCGAAACTTTCTCAAACAAATTTAGAGTTTTTTTGAGTTAATTCATGCTATTAAAATTCAAGCCTTAATCGAACTTTCGACAATTTAATCTAGACTATTTTTACTGAGTGTTTAAATTTTTAATAGGTTTTAAATTCGTAAAAATCTTCATGGTTTGCATTCAAATAAAACGAGATTTTAATATATTTTCTGTCGATCGATGAAATACTATTGCCACCATGGAAGTGAAAAATAATTTTAAACTGTTCTAGTTAAAAAGATGTCCATTGTGATTTGATGTTTAATTTTCACTCACAATAGAGTTGACAAAATAATATTAGATCGAGACTCAAAAAAAATCTAAATTGTATTTCTTTTATAAAAATCGATAAAATAAATTGTCGATCTTCAAACTGCAACCCAAATTCCGTACGAGATGTTTACGATTATTTACTCCGAAGAATTTCTTCAACACGATACCGGGGCTTTTCATCCCGAACGTCCGGAACGATTGAGCGCGATTGTTTCTGCCCTCCAAAATGTCCCTTGGGAAGATCGCATTGAGTGGCGATCTCCCACCTCCATCGAAAACCGTCCCCTCCTCGATATCGTCGGCAAAATTCACCCCCCCGATTACATTCAAACTATCGAAAAAATTGCCCAAAACGGAGGCGGAGGACTCGGTGAAGATACCCCGATTTCCGCCCGAAGTTACGACGTGGCGATGCTGGCGGTGAGTGCCTGGTTAGACGGGATCGATCGTATCCTCGAAACCGGGGAACCTGCCTTTGTCCTGGCTCGTCCGCCAGGGCATCACGCCTCAAGCGATCGCGGTATGGGATTTTGCCTGTTTTCCAACGCCGCCATTGCCGCCCACTACGCACTCGAACAACCCAATATCGATCGAGTCGCCATTCTCGATTGGGACGTGCATCACGGCAACGGCACTCAGGCGATCGTCGAAACCAACCCCCAAATCGCCTACTGTTCCCTCCACCAATCTCCCTACTATCCCGGAACCGGAGCCGCCAGCGAACGCGGAAATTTCGATAACGTGCTAAATTTACCCATGAGTCGCGGTAGTACGATCGCCGAGTACCAGCCTAAATTTGAGGCTGAAGTGGTGCCATTTTTGCAAAATTTCAAACCCGATTTACTGATCGTCAGTGCTGGATACGATGCCAACCGCGCCGACCCCCTGTCGAGTATCGCCCTCGAACCCAAAGATTTTGGGTACTTTACCAATTGCTGTTTGGGCATTTCTCCACGAATTTTGTTCGGCCTCGAAGGGGGCTACGATCTCGATACCCTCGCTCGATCTGTCGTGTTTACCGTCGAACAATGTTTGATGAAATAGCCGGTTCGAGCCAAACTGCGTTGGGTGAGGCGGACTCAACTTAAATACACGATCGATCTTTTGTGTGAAGTAACGTGCGATTCCTATGTAATCGAGCCGATGAAAAAACAGCCGTTAACTAAATTAGAAACCGAACGGATGCTAGAGGTTCAGCTGAGGTTAACCCAGTTGTTCGATCGCGAAGAAGCAGCAGTCAAAGTCATCCTAGAGTGCCTCTACGACGTAGGTTCGGTCAACTTCATCGAAAAAAAGACTCGCCCCAAACCCGTCAAACAGGTTCTGCGACCCGTTGCTCGTCTCTCCAAACCACTGTTTCGATTTGTTGGCTGGCGCTGGTTTAAAGCCAATTGTCCCGAACTGATCGCCGACTGGCTGTACGAGCAGGTCTTATTTGAAGCCTTGACCGATTCTCCAGTTC
>NZ_JADEXN010000310.1 GCF_015207075.1 Zarconia navalis LEGE 11467 | reverse complement strand
GACTCAGGTCGCGGGACGGGCGGGACGGGGAGACGATCCCGGTCAGGTGATTTTGCAAACCTATTCCCCGGAACATCCCGTAGTGCAAGCGGTGCAGCGTCACGATTACCACTCGTTCATCACCAGCGAACTCGAACAGCGAGAAGCCCTCAGTTATCCCCCCTGCGGTCGGTTGATTCTGTTGCGGCTGACGGGGGTGGATGAGACGGAGGTGGGGGAAAGTGCCGATCGCATCGCTACGGCGTTGCAACCCCCTGAAGAAGGCAGCTACGACGTTCTCGGCCCGGTTCCCGCCCCAGTGATGCGCGTCGCCGATCGATTTCGCTGGCAAATCTTGCTCAAATTCCCCCTTTCCGAATCGGTAGAGTTGCCGGAGTTGCCGGAGTGGGAAAACTTGCGATCGCTTTGTTCTGGGCGAGTGAGTTTGGCGATCGATGTCGATCCTCTGAATTTTAAGTGATGGGGGAGGAAGGCGATCGCGCTGCGAGTTTTTACTGCTTGTCTCGATCGAACCCACCCCTAACCCCTCGCGCTTAGGGGAACTAGAAAGGGCAACTAGAGAACGGGTCTCAAATCGATCGGCGTTTTCCACATCTTACTCCCCTCCTGGGAGGGGCGGGGGGTGGGTTCGGGCTTCCCAATTTGCCGGAACATCATCCATCTTTTCGATAAACCTTCGCCGACGCTCTCATCCAAATAAACGCTGCGGTGAGGAAGGGGATAAAGAAAAACAGGCCTCCCGAGAGTAGCGGGTGTTCTCGAACGCCGGTTACCGTTGCCATGGCCGTAATCCCCAAGCCGCAGTAGATTAAGCCAGCGATCGGAATTCCCAGAGCGAAGAAGAAAAGTTTGGTATCTGAATTCATTCTTTTGCCCCGATTTCCGATGTCTTTAGCTTACTACATCCGAGCAAAACCCACAGGATCGATCGTCTCGGGGTCAGAACTCACCAAAGCCTTTCGGGCGCTCAGTAATAAGTAATAAGTCATATAGATTAAGCTCGCATCAAGCGGAACCTGCGCCTCTTCATTAATACAAAAAATTAGCTCGAATTCGTTCGTTGAATTCTCTAATTTTAAGCACAGGTATTACTTATTACTTATCACTTATTACTTATTTAAATTAACCTTTCTTTCGACGAGCAAGCCAACGATCGACAGAAAAGACATTAAACGTACTACCCGCAAGCAAGATAAATAGCACTAAACAGTAGATAAGTTGAGAGCTAGCCGCATCCCAATTTTGAATGAGCGTGACACCATAGGTTAACATTATCATCAAGCCAAATAACGTCACTAAAGAAGCTCGGGTGGCGAACCCCACTGCGAGCAATCCCCCAGCAATTAGCTCGATAATTGGCACCAAAAATGCGGGACCTCGGACGAGGGGATCGGGAATAAAGGTATTCTGAAATAAATCGACCATGGATTGAGCAAAGGCTGGAATATTTCCCATGCGAGTAAACCCATGATTGAAATAGTTAACCCCTAAGAGAATTCGTAATAACGTGTAAGCTAAAACAATATCGCGGCGACGCAGTGAATTGGAGAAAGGATTGAGACTCATATTGGGTATCGAGGTTAGTTGAATTAAGTTTTGGGCAGAACGTTTAATTTTAATTCGAGCTTATTTTAGATTTTTTTGTCTTTCAGCTTATTTGATAAGTTACTATTTTTTAATCCAAAAATGTGTAGCAGCGCTCTATATTTCGTCAAATAATCTCGAATCCAACTCACAAGAACTAACCACCGATTCGAGAGGCCGGGAAGGTAATAGAGGTGAATTCCCAACCACAGGAACCAGGCTAAAAATCCCCTGACGCTAATTTTATTAAACAGATACGCCACCCCGGCATTGCGGGCGATAATTGCCGCTCTACCTTTATCGAAATAATCGAAGGTCAGGGGAGCGCGTCCTTGTAATTGTCGCTTGATATTGGCTGCCACGGTCGTTCCCTGTTGGAGCGCTTCGGGAGCCACACCGACGAGCGGTTCTCCGTCTTGGGTCACGTAGGCGACATCGCCAACCCCGTAGACACAAGGATACTCGGGAAACTATAAGGTCGATCGCACGACCACTTTCTTCTGGGTTGCCGTGGGCACTTCTGCGGTTGTATTCGGTCGATGGGCTTCGACTCCCGCCGTCCAGATGACGGTTGCCGTCTCAATTGTCGTCCCATCTTCTAAGGTTACACCCGTTGGCGCGACCGCTCGCACCCGAGTTTGGAAATGGACGCGGACACCGCGACGGCGCAGTTGACGGTTGCTGTAGCGGCTCAAACTCTCGGGAAAATCCGCTAAAACGCGATCGCCCGATTGTAATAAGATAACGCGCACCGGAGCCGATATCGAGTAGTTTCGGCACAGTGTCCCCTCCACCCAATCCACCACAGCACCGGCAAGTTCGACTCCCGTGGGCCCGCCACCGACGATAGTAAAGGTCAGCAATTGTGAGGCGATATCGATATCGCTTTGGTGTTCGGCTTCCTCGAAACAGCCCAGAATCTGCTCTCGCAACCTCACCGCATCTTCGAGGGTGTTCAGTCCGAAGCTGTATCGCGCCGCGCCTTCCACCCCGAGGAACCGAGTCCGAGCGCCCGTTGCCATTATTAGGTAATCGTACTCCACATTTGCCACGTCGGTTTCGACAACCCGGCGATCGAAATCGACGCGGTTCGCCTCGGTCATTAAAAAGCAAGCGTTGGGAATGCGGCGCAGCACCCGGCGGAGGGGATAGGCAATCTGTTCGGGGGCAATAAACCCCGTCGCCACTTGATACAGGAGAGGGATGAAGGTGTGGTAGTTACTTCGATCGATTAACAAAATCTCGACCGGGATTCTCGCAAGCTGGCGAACGGCCCTCAAACCGGCAAATCCCGCACCAACCACCACCACTCTCGGTTTTCGAGATTTCATTTACCGCACTACCATCAAGAGACTTTGCACAAACCATTGTTGTAGCTGGTTTTGGGAAGAGCGATCGTCAGCAAAGATACCAATGGATGTGCACCTCACGATCGGTGATGGTTTATCGATGGAAAAATGACCGTTTGAGAATTGATGGGAGCAAAAGGGGCGATCGGTTTTTGGTCGAATACTCGGTCATTATAGCGACGCACCCGTTGGAAGCCAAGCCGTTGCATCTGGTAGGGTTATCTGGCGGTGAGTGGGTAGATACCGTCGAGGGTTTTGGGGGTGTAGTCGAGGATGGTGCGAGTTGCGCGATCGCAAAAGTTATTGGTGCAAGGATTCAAACTTGGACATCAAACGAGCAAAACGCTTAGGTCCATGACCCCATTTACGACTACACCATGTCCTAGAGTATGGAAGATGCCCTTCGCAAGCATCCAAGTTAAAAGTCAGCTTTTTATATGGAATCCATTTCTGATTATCTGGCTTATTAATTTGACACCATCCTACCTGCTCGCCAAAACGGTAAACATTCTCCTTATCCTTCTGAGTGCTATCTTCATTGTCTTTTGAAAACAAGCGACGTATAAAACCATACATAATTGGTGTGGAGATTATCTTTTTCCAAATATTGTGTTGGAGACTTATTCCAAACTTATTATCGCTGTACTTCATCCATAGCGAGTCAATCATTTCAAGTAGCTTAATATCGAGTTCCTCGACATCTTCAATTTCCAAACCCGGACTATTTATTTTATTCCTAGAAGTTAGGACGATTTGTTTTGTTTCCTTATCTGCTTCTCGCCAGCTTTTTAAAGACAAGAGAGTTTCTAGATGAGCACAACTAACTTGCTTTTTCTGAGATTTATTCTGTAAGATACTAGGCTGTTTTATGTCAAGTAGAGTTCTTGTATTTTCTTGCCATTGAAATAAATTTCCATCGGCAACTTGCATAAAAATTACAGGAGTCGCAAAATCTCGTGTACGATACCGTTTTGGACTCAAAGCTATTGCATATCGACTTTCTTGTACAGCAACATCTACTGGTTTACCTTCTGCCAACTCTTTGTAAAAACGGCAGGAAAACTGACTAGCCGTACTATTTGAAACTTCATATTGCATCGCGATGACAACAGGCACGTTTTGTTGTACGACTCTCGATGCTAAACCAACAAATGGTTGAGACTCAGATAGTGCGCCACTCTCACAAGCTTGTAGTACCAAAATTCCACGCCAGTTTCTAGTAAATAAGTTACTAAAGTCGTTGGCATCTTCCCAACTCACACCTCCAAATTCATCAACAAAGGCAATTTGTCCCACATTTTGGTGATTTTCATCAGACAAGCGACCATGTCCGATAAAATGGAATATATGAGGCTTTTGTTTCAATATAGAATCAACAGCTTTCGGATTAGCCGCTCTAACAATTGGAAGTAACTCTACTCTATGAGCTTGCTCGCTTGCTAGATTTTCTAATTCTACTTTTACTTTTTCGTAAACGACCGGATTTAAACCTTGAGGTTCAGCAATAACTAAAGCAATTCGGAGCTTTTCATTCGGTTGTAACGAGATGGGGTCTGCTACTTTACATTGCGTTCGACGACGAGAAAAGGCTAAATTAGGAGCTGTTGCTAACCATACAGAACCGGAGTTAGCTTTCTGGGGTAAGCACATAAATTCCCAGGGTAAGGCAGCTAATTCTGGCATGAGTTTTTCGTTAATATCTAACTCAATGCGAATTCTTTTTTGTTCCTTACGAATAATTAGATCGTAAAAATCAATAAAATTTTGACAAAGCACATCATCAAATAAACTATCGAATAATGCTTCGCCTAATAATTTAGATTGCCTCGATTCGTTAAGTTGCTTATTTTTTGAAAGTTGCAGTAGTTCACGAGCTTCATCAGTCAGTTTATCTAAACGTAGTTTTCCTGATGGATTTTCGAGAACTCGATCGTTCAAATCTCGCTTTTCAACTTTTACATCCTGATGATTTTCAATCTTAATTCGATAAGTGTAATATGAATTCTGCATAAAAGACTGTGAGGAAAATGTGGAGAAACACAAAGATCGAGCACACCCCACGCCAAAGTCATCTCTGTAAAGCAAACCCAGTCTTTTATAAATTAGCAGTTGCTTGAGGCAACCGCAATGTCCACTTTTCAGCATCTCCACGAGAAAACTGACTTGCTACCTCATCTTTACGTCGCAGTAAGTTTTGAAATCGATCTGCTAACTCGCTGAATACATCCCGAATCTCAGCCGTCAACCAATTCATACTTGGTTCAGCCCAAACCGTACCGCGTAAACCGATAGATTTAATGTTTTGAGGCACCTTGAACACAATCGCAAACTGCACTGTTGTCAGTTTCAACAAATCGGGTTCCTGAATATACCAGTAACAAGTTGAGTTTCCCTCACCTTGAGCCACAATATCGAAGCGACCGGCATTATAATCATAGTTGGGAATTGCAACCAATGCTTTGAGTTTGCTTTTGCTAGCAACATTAGCTTTGAGATTACCGGGAATATTTTGGAGTACCGCAGTATTCGATGTATCGAGTCCAATACTCCAATCTAAGTTTTCATTCAACCCTAAATTCATCCCGGTTTCTAAATTCATCACCGTTCGCCATTGACTCTTCGGAAAAATGGCATGGACGATCGGTTCGTTTTTACCTTTGGGACTAAAGTCTAACTCACAGCATAACTGTCGGAAACGAGCGCCCGGTTGAGGACGAAGATCGACAGATACTGTCATATAATAAAAGTTATATCCATCGCGCATTTGTTGGCGAACAATGTGGCTTAGTTCAACCCCCACTTCCTGAAATGTCTCTTCGGTGAGTAATATCAAACTATCTCTCGGATTACCAAAACAAACTTGGGTTTGACGCAGGCGATCGATTGCCGTTCCCCCTACATCTAACTTGGTTCCCCCAGCGAGAGTTCCTTCCCAGGTTTTAACTTCTTCAAATAATGAAGCAAGTAAGGTTTCAGCTTCTTGAAGATTCGGTGGAATAATTCGATTTTCCTGAAAATCTTTTCCCAGTTTCTCAACCACAATACTTTGAATCTCTTCCGGTGACATCGATGCAGTATAAGTTTCTGAGGAAGATTGAGCCGTTAATCGATCGACAAGCGCCTCAAATGCCTCTTTATCATTTTGATGAGCGATTGCATAAGCCCGTAACTCGGCTTTGCTCATGGTCTCGAAATTGGGTTTCACGATAAAAACTCCCAGTTTCCACTACGACGAATTAGAATTTCAATATTGTCCCCAGCCAAGATAAAAAGATTTCCCGTGCGTTCGTCGAGACGGACCATGTAGATTGGCTGGTAAGCATTAGTCAAGGCTTGACATACATAGATGCACTTCAGCCCTTGCTCTGATGTGGGAAGAATAGCGACTCCTCAAACCAACTCGGATGATTCCTTGAGTTTACTGTACTCGATCGAAAATTGTTAAACCAGTGATTTCGTAGGATGTGTTAGACGGCGAAAAATCTTGACATTTGCCGGAAACTCAACAATCCGTCGTAACGCATCGCAATCGGTAGAGCAAACCAGAGATTTTGGGGATATCTAAAAAC
>NZ_JADEXN010000309.1 GCF_015207075.1 Zarconia navalis LEGE 11467 | reverse complement strand
GCGATCGAAGCCAAAGGGCAATTTCCGCACGGGGTGATGAAATTGCTCTTTCGCTTCGATTCAGCTTCTTCCTCAAACAACCACAAAATTCACCAACTTATTCGGCACGACGATCGCCTTTTTAATCTCCTTCCCGGCGATATATTTCTGTGCCCCCTCTGACTCCCGCGCGTACTCCTCCAAGGCGGTCTTATCCGCACTGGCCGGCACCTGAATCGTGCCGCGCGTTTTGCCCATTACCTGAATCACCAAGGTAATTTCATCCACCACCAACGCTTTTTCGTCCACAGGTGGCCAAGTTTGCAAGTGAATCGACTCCGTTTCGCCGATCCCGTGCCACAACTCCTCGGCAATGTGGGGGGCAAAAGGTGCGAGTAACTTAATTAGGGTTTCCACCCCTTCTGCATACACCCCTGAAGCTTTGCACTTGGCATCGTTAAGAGCATTACTCAGCTTCATCAACTCGGAAATTGCCGTATTAAACTGATAGTCCCCTTGCAAATCTTCCGAGACTTCCCGAATTGCCGTATGGATGGCACGGCGCAAGTCTTTCTCGTCCTTTGTCAATTTATCGGCATTGGCAGGGGAAGCATCGGCGTTGGCAAAATCCGCCACCAATCGCCACACCCGATTCAGGAAGCGGAACTGACCTTCCACATCCGCATCATCCCATTCCAAATCCTTTTCCGGCGGGGCTTTAAACAGAATAAACATCCGCGCCGTATCTGCCCCGTATTTCTCCAATACCGGCAGCGGATCGACCCCATTATATTTAGACTTGGACATCTTCTCGAAAAAGACACTCAACGGTTCCCCCGTTTCCGGATCGGTGGGATCCTCTGGATCGATGTCGCTGGGGGCGAAATATTGCCCCGTCGTCACGTTTTTGTACGTCGTCGCTTGTACCATCCCCTGGGTGAGGAGGCGGGCAAAGGGTTCGTCGTAGTTCAGCAAACCCCGATCGCGCAATACCTTGGTAAAGAAGCGAGAATACAGCAGGTGTAAAATCGCGTGTTCGATCCCCCCCACATACTGATCGACACTCATCCAATCGTTTGCCTTCGCCACCTCAAACACCCGGCGATCGTTATTGGCATCGGTATAGCGCAAGAAATACCACGACGAATCGATAAACGTATCCATCGTATCGGTTTCCCGCTTGGCTGGAGTCCCGCAACTGGGACAGGGAACGTTCACCCAATTCTCCAACCCAGCCAGGGGCGAACCTTTACCGGTGAACTCCACATCCTCGGGCAACTCCACCGGTAAATCCGCATCGGGAACCGGAACCGCGCCACAATCGGGGCAGTGAATCACCGGAATTGGCGCGCCCCAATACCGCTGGCGAGAAATCAACCAATCGCGCAAGCGATACTGGACTCGCCCTTTCCCCATCCCTTCGGCAGTGGCATAGTTGATAACGGCCTGTTTCCCTTCCGTCGAAGTTTTACCGTCGAACTGCCCGGAATTCACCATGATGCCGGGTTCGGTATACGCCTCTTCTAGGGGCTGGCTGCCATCTTTCCCTTCTGGGGCAATAACCACTTTTATTGGCAAATCGTTATCGCGGGCAAACCGGAAATCTCGCGTATCGTGGGCGGGAACCCCCATCACCGCGCCCGTCCCGTATTCGTACAATACGTAATCGGCAATCCAAATGGGAATCTCATCCCCGGTAAAGGGGTTAATTGCCATCCCCCCGGTGGGAATGCCCCGCTTGGGTTTGTCTTCGGCAGTGCGATCGAGTTCGCTTTGGTCTCCCACTTCTTTGACAAACGCTTCTACCTCGTCTTTTCTCTCGGCGGTGGTGACGCGAAAGGTGAGGGGATGTTCGGGGGCCAACACGACGTAGGTAACGCCGCAAACCGTATCGGGACGGGTGGTGAACACGCCAATTTTCTCATCGCTGCCTACATCGTTGCCCACGATCGGGAATTCTAAATACGCCCCGACGGATTTGCCGATCCAGTTGGACTGCATCAACTTGACCCGATCGGGCCATCCGGATAACTTATTGAGATCGTCGAGTAAGGCTTCGGCGTAGTCGGTAATTTTCAGGAACCACTGTTCGAGCAGTTTGCGTTCGACTTTCGCCCCAGAACGCCACGATCGCCCTTCATTATCGACCTGTTCGTTGGCGAGTACCGTTTGGTCGATGGGGTCCCAATTGACGGCGGATTCTTTCTGATAGGCAAGTCCGGCCTGGAAAAATTGCAAGAAAATCCACTGAGTCCACTTGTAGTAGTCTGGGGAACAGGTGGTGACTTCGCGATCCCAATCGATGGCAAATCCCAACTTTTGCAGTTGTTCGCGCATCTGGGCGATATTCTGGTACGTCCACTTCGCTGGGTGAATCCCCCGCGCGATCGCCGCATTTTCTGCCGGCAGTCCGAAGGCATCCCACCCCATCGGATGGAGTACGCGATATCCTTGCATCCGCTTCAGACGGGCGATCGCATCGGTAATCGTATAGTTGCGAACGTGACCCATGTGCAGGTTTCCCGAAGGGTACGGAAACATCGACAGGGCATAAAATTTAGGTCGATCGCCTTTTTGGGGAGTCCGGTCTAAACCAGACTCTGCCCAGGTTTGCTGCCATTTGGCTTCAACGGATGCGGGGGAATATCGAGACTCCACGAACACAACTCCCAATCGATCGAGACTCTATTAAGTGCAAAGCTATTGTGGCACATTCCCGATCGCTGTCTTAGCTTTCCCGACTATAGCGATCGATCGATGCTTGTATTATATTGTAATATAAATAAAAAGTATCAGTAAAGAAGCACTCCAGAAGTTCCCTTTGTCCATCGGTCTCTGCTATATTAATATCCACCGAGGGGTTAAACCCCTTACCTAGATTGTTAGTTTGCTTGAGATTTGCTCGAATCGCGAAGTCATAAACCATCGAGATCGAGTCTTCAGTTATCGGTAAAAATAGAACGAATTAAAGCCAATCCATGAAATAAATGGGTGCAATATAGTCTGTTCTTCACGCTCTCAATGTCATGACTTTGAATATGAAGATAACGGGTTATCGATCGTCGATTCTATCGATATGAAATTATAAATAACCGACAACTGACGGCAAAAGCAATCATTTTTTCAAAGAAATAAAATTAACGGCAACATCTCTCGGTCTTAAGGGTTTCAGGAACTTACACTAGGAAAAAGATCGATGTCATACCGTCAAAATTTTTTTGCCCGTCCCCTTTCTTGGGTAGCGACCACCGCCGCCATCGCCACCACTGTAGCAATGGTTCCCGTCGAGGCGATCGCGGCCACAATTTCTGCTACCGCTAGCGGCAGTTTTTCTCCAGGATTCGGTACATTTCCCGATCCGCTCGTCAATGGAGATTTTACCATTACCCCCCTTTCCAATGCACCCAGAGGTCGCGTAGGGAATGGGTCTGATGAAATTACGACCTGGGATTTTGACTTTACAAACGATCCGAGTTTTTCATCTTTTTCCACATCCGAAGACTTAACGTCTGCACTCTTAACTCTCACCCTTAGAAGTGGGTTTGATATTGCGTCAGATACTTTTAAAATTGTCGGACTTCCAGACATCGAAGATATCGATGTTTTTCAAAATCTAGGTCGTCGGGAGGTCGGAACGTTCACCTTCGATTTACTCGACTACTACACCAGCAACGACATTTTCGATGTCTTTTCAGGAAGTACGGCGGGCTTTATTCCCATGGAATATCGCGATGATGCAATTCTCTCTTTTGCCCAACTCGATTTGAGTATTGCCGAAGCAACATCAGCAACGGTTCCCGAACCCACCATGACTTTAGGTTTGCTCGCCATTGGAGTCGGTGGACTCTTCTCAAAGCGTTTACGTCAAGAATAAGATCTTTTCAAATCGGGACTTACACATAGATACTAAATAAGGTAGCCCCGAATCGATCGCGTTACACGCTAAAACATTCGATAGATATAGGCATTGAGTAAGTCTTCTCTGTTTCGATCTATTTCTGTATGGATCTGTATTTTTCCAGATTCGTACAGAATTTTAGCTTCTGTCTATATTTTATTTTTTTAAGATTCACTTAAGATCGACTGAACTGAAAAAAAATTTAATTTTTATTAAAACAATAGATTTAAACGGTGACATAGTACTTCTCTTTTGTAAGAATGTGAAAATGTCAAGGCGATCGTATTTTTATCGCATCATCACGACTTAAGTCTTATCAATTTGAGTTTTGCGATGGTTGTTATTTTATAAATCTCTTGCCATTTTTTATTAAGTTTATAGGCAATGGTAATTTTACATTATTAATAATATTCGATGAAAATAGTTTAAAGCTTTTCTATAGGCACCGACTTCAGCGAAGAGAAATCCCAATCGATTTGTTTGAGTTTTGTTTCCGTGTCTCTGTTAAATCGGAATGATTCTTTCCAATCGAAAAATGATTCGTCAGATATTTATCATTTTTTTATTTTTTCCGTATTTTTACTGAAACAGAGCCGTACTAATATTGTTGAGTTTGAGGAGGGCATTTTTTTATTTTTAGGATAAGTTGGAAGAAGAAGAGAAAAGACATATTTACTAGTGTCTCTCTCAAGATTCACGATCGGTCTTCTTAAATATTTAATAATTTCAACAAGTTTAAGACAAGATTAATAAATATTGAATTCAAATAGATAGAGCAGGCAAAAGATATTGACTCTATTTTATATTTCTTTAACTTCTAACTGTCTAATACATCGATTTGATGTTTAATTAAACGCAAATACCAAAATGTCATTAAATCTGTTGGCGACTCATCCCTCGATCGTCTCGTTTTGCCTACCCTTACTTCTAATCGCGATCGCCCCTGCGGCAACGTCTCAATCCATTACCCCCGAAGCCGACGGCACGGGAACGAACATCACAACAGATGGAAATCGCATCGATATTCATGGCGGACAACTCTCGGGCGATGGCGCTAATCTCTTTCACAGTTTCGAGGAATTCGGCGTCAGCGAAGGGCAAATTGCGAACTTCCTCTCGAACCCCAACATCGAGAATATCCTCGGTCGCGTCGTTGGCAAAGACGCGAGTTATATCAATGGTTTGCTGCAAGTCACCGGAGGGGATTCCAACCTCTTTTTAATTAACCCCGCCGGAATTGTTTTCGGGTCGAGTGCCAGCCTCAACGTCGGGGGCGACTTTACCGCCACCACGGCAACGGGGATTGGGTTGGGCGAGAATTGGTTGGATGTATTCGGGGAAAATTCCTGGTCGAGTTTGATGGGGAATCCCGATGCCTTTGCATTTGCCACCGCCAATCCTGGAAGTATCGTCAATGACGGGAATCTAGCGGTGAATTCCGGGCAGAACTTAGGGTTGTTTGGGGGAGTGGTAACCAATAGCGGAACCCTCAGCGCACCGGATGGAAACATTACCCTGATGGCGGTAGAGGGGGAAAGCTTGGTGCGTTTGAGTGCATCTGGGAACGTTCTGAGTTTGGATGTCGCCAGTGGAGAAGCCGGAATTGGAGAAGAGGATTTCACACCCCTATCTCTACCGCAATTGCTGGCGGGGGGAGAAGATTTAGGTCATGCCAGTCAAATCGCAGTGAATGGCGATGGAACGGTGAGTTTGGTGGGGTCTGATGTCAAAATCGACCCGGAAGCGGGAACGACGATTGCCAGTGGTGAGTTAACCGCAAATGGGGATGATTCGACGATTCAAGTATTGGGAAATCAAGTCGCCGTATTGGATGCCACCTTGGATGTGTCGGGTATTGAGGGTGGTGGAAATATTTTCATTGGGGGAGATTTCCAAGGTAGCGGGACGATTCCCAACGCCAGAGTCACGTTAGTCGATGGGAATACCAATATTTTCGCCGATGCCATGGAGAGTGGAGATGGCGGACGAGTGATTCTCTGGGCCGACGAAACGACAGCTTTTCTAGGCAACATCAGCGCCCGAGGCGGGGCTTTATCCACCAGCAATATTCTCTCTTCGAGTCCCCCCCTCTCCCCCTCCTCTTCCAATGGCGGCTTCGTAGAGGTATCGGGGAAGCAAAACCTCATTTTCGAGGGTTTAGTCGATGTAAGTGCGGCGAATGGCAGTTTGGGAACGCTGCTACTCGATCCGGCGAATATCACCATTTCCAGCGGTGCGAGTACGGCTGGGGTGGATGCCGCACTTCCCGATATCTTCGCAAACGACTTCGACGGACAGGATATTACCATCAACGCCGCGACTCTGGAAAATCAAACCGGAAACGTCATCCTCGAAGCGACGAATGATATTACCTTAGACACCTCTCTCTCCTTCAGTCCGGGGGGTGGTGCGATCGAGTTTACCGCCGACTCCGATCGCAACGATGTGGGCGCGTTCCTCGGTGCCGGACGGGGGATTCAGGCCGAATATCGGGATGTGACGATATCCGGGGCAAGTGTCGAAATTGGTTCGATCGATACGTCTTCGGATATGTCGTCTTTTAAAGCTGGCGGCGATATCACCCTCACGGCAACGAATGGGGATATTACGACGGGTTCCCTCAATAGCGACAGTTTCTATCTCAGCGGTGG
>NZ_JADEXN010000308.1 GCF_015207075.1 Zarconia navalis LEGE 11467 | reverse complement strand
TCTCTATGAAGCTAGTTTGCGACCAAAGCGAGCTGAATGCGAATCTGTCCCTTGCCATTCATGCCGTGCCTTCTCGCCCCACCCACCCCGTACTGGCGAACCTCCTCTTCACCGCTAATGCCGAAACCCATCAAGTTCACATCGCTGCCTTCGACTTGAGTTTGGGCATTCGCACGGGTTTTCCCGCCCGAGTGGAAGACGGTGGCGATATCACCCTCCCGGCAAAACTCCTCAACGACATCGTTTCTAAGCTTCCCAGCGGTGAAATTACCTTGCACCACGAAGGGGGAGATGCCCTGTTCACCGTCACCTCGAAAAGCGGGCAGTATTACCAAGTGCGGGGTATGAGTGCTGAAGAATTCCCCGAACTGCCAGAAATCGAAACGGGTAAAGTGGTTCAACTGAGTGCGGCAGCTTTATCGGAAGGCTTGAAAGGCACCCTTTTTGCCACCAGCAGCGATGAAACCAAGCAAGTGCTGACGGGGGTTCATTTGCGAGTGTCCTCTGAGGGGTTGGAGTTTGCCGCCACCGACGGACATCGCCTCGCGGTTGTAGAAACTCTGCATCCAGAAGAGGAATTGGAGGAAGCCGAAGCCACAGAAGCCACAGAAGCCACAGAAGCCACAGAAGCCACAGAAGCCGAAGCGACGGAAACCGAAGCCGAGAAACCCTCCCTCGGGTCTGTAGAAGAATTTGACGTTACCATTCCGGCGATCGCCTTGCGGGAGTTGGAACGGATGTTGGGCAAGCATTCCGCTGGCGATATCGTCTCCCTCAAATGCGATGAGGTACAGGTGGTTTTCGAACTAGGCGATTCTCCATCCCAGACGCTACGCGAACGTCAATGCCTCACCAGCCGAAAATTGGAAGGATCGTATCCAGCATACCGACAGCTAATTCCCCGTCAGTTCGACAATCAAATGAACGTCGATCGTCGTCAACTTCTTAGTGCTTTAGAACGGATTGCCGTAATGGCTGGGAAGAACAACATTGTTAAATTCAGTTTGGATACCGAGAACCAGCAACTTTCTCTATCGGTAGAAGCAGCAGATGTGGGTAGTGGTAAAGAAGCCATGCCGGCGCAAATTTCTGGGGAGAGTTTGGAGATTGCCTTTAACGTGCGTTACGTGACGGAATCTTTGAGAAATTTGCAATCATCGGAAGTGCAAATTCAGCTAAATACGCCTACCTCTCCGGTGATTTTAACGCCGTTAGGGGGAACGAAAATGACGCATTTGGTGATGCCGGTTCAGATTCGGAATTAGTCTGAAATGATGCATTTCAACGAATGGTTAAATCTAAATAGAGAGCGAGAATTCTCGCTGTCCTTTGTTAAGTTCATGATTTTTAAGATCGTTAAAATCTACACTCTTTTTTTGCAGCAATTCTAATGTATAGATGTATTTCAAGCAAAATACTTGCGATCGAGTAAGAATTCAAGGAAATAAAAATGACTTTTTTCATGAAAATGTTCTCTGTTTAATTGATTAAAAAGAAAGGCGATCGCCTCAGAAAAATTCCCGAAGAGATCGCCCTTAAGATTTCAAAATTTAGCAGAATATTCAGATGGGGTAGGCACGGGGGCACTACCCCTACAAAACTCTAAACAAAGGCAAAGGAACTACTTTCGAGATCGAGTTCGGAAACATCGACATTTCGCACCAAACCAATCAGTTCGGAAACATTATCCGTTTTCAGGAAGATGTTCGTGCCATTGGAAGCGGATTGCAACTCGTAATCGCTGGCAGTTCCGTGGAGTTGGATCGTATCTTCCCCCACAGCAAAGTCAACAATGACACCGCGATCGCCTCCACCGCTAGTGGCATCGTTGCCATCATCGTAATAGACTGCCAATGCATCGCCGAGGACAAAGGTATCCCCGTCGTCGTTACCCCGGAACCGATCGACTTCTCCGAGTCCCGGCTGGGAACTCTCGGGATCGACACCAATCAGGACATCCATCCCCGCGCCACCGATGGCGATATCATTTCCCGTACCGCCGACAAGGGTATCGTCGCCGCCACCCCCTTGCAAGGTATCTCGGTCTTCATCGCCAAAGAGAAGGTCCCGATCGCCCAAACCGCGCAGGCGATCGTTCCCCTCGAAACCGCGAATGAAATCGAACCCAGCGGTTCCATCCAGACTCTCTGTATTGGACGTACCTTCGATGAGATTGGCGACGAAACGGTTGCCAAAGTCGAGTTCGGCGATCGCTTCACCCGGATCGATATTCACCGTATGGAACCCATCGGTGGGGGCAGTTTGTTCCCAACCCGGTTGCAGAACTTCGGCGACGATATAACTTCCCGCATCGAGATCGGTGAAGCTGTAGTTGCCGTCGGCATCGGTGACAGTAGAAACTTCTTCACCATCCAACGCGCCGTTGCCGTTGTCGTCGAGGTAAATCGTCCATCCTTCTAACCCAGATTCGCCCACATCGCGAACGCCATCGCCGTCGATGTCGTCCCACTTGCTGCCGGAGAGTTCCCCAGGCAGGGCGATGTTACCGAAATCGATGCTGTCGATGGTTTCACTGGGGGCAACAGAAACCTCGTGAGTTCCTGTAATGGGGGCAGTTTGTTCCCATCCCTGTTGTTGGACTTCGGCAACGGTATAGCTTCCGGCATCCACAGAGAAGGAGTAGTTCCCCAACTCGTCGGTGGTGGTGGAAGTTTCCCCGGCATCGAGTTCGCCGTTGTCGTTGTCGTCGATATAAATCGTCCAGTTGGCCAGTCCCGGTTCTCCATCATCGCGAGTGCCGTCGCCATCGAGATCGTGCCACTTGCTACCAGAAATTTCACTCAGCAGGCTTTGGTTGCCGAAGTCGATGTCAGAAACGATTTCTCCTGGATTGACGGTGACGGTGTGGACACCATTGCCAACATTGCCCGTGGTGGTAAACTCAAAATCATCCAAGACAAGGTGCGAAAGGTCTCCACCGCCAAAGGAATTAAAGTCTACTCGATCGACATCTGAGAACCCAAATTCAAATAAGGTGGGAGCATCTGTATCCACCGTAACGGTCTGATTGTACTTTTCAACGCCATCCAAAGAACCGACGACCTGAACGTTCAGTCCGTCAACCCAAGCCGCTGTCAAGTAAGCACTGTCAAAATCAAACGGATCGCCACTAACACTCGTCGGGTTTGCAAATGAATTGTAGGCAACATACTCTCCAGAAACCGTTCCATTGTCATAACCGGTCCCAGGTAAAGTTGAATCCTTATGGTAGGAGAAGTCATTCGACCAAACTAAACCGCCGTAATTTGTAGGAATAGGTGCAAACGAGTCAACATCACCAATATCGTCAAAGGTAAGAACCTGACTGCCACCGGGAGAAGTCTGCTGCCACCCCTCTTGTTGCACCTCGGCAACGGTATAGGTTCCCGAAGTTAGGTTGACAAAAGAATATTCCCCGCTGACATCGGTAACCGTAAACTGTTCCCCGATGTCGAGTTCGCCGTTCTCGTTATCATCGAGGAAAATCGTCCAGCCTTCCAATCCCGGTTCGTCGGCATCTTGAATCCCATCGCCGTTGATATCGTTCCACTTGATGCCTTGAATTTCCCCAGGGTCGAGTTCGGCGTTACCGAAATTAATGTCGGTGGCGACTTCATCCGGTGCCAGTTCCAGAATATGGGTTCCTTTACCCACTTCCGAAACCACCACGTCATCGACGTACCAGCCTTCAAAATTGTTGGCGACACTATCAATGGTGTCGAAGTCGAACTGAATCTCGATCGAACTGCCAGTATAATCGCCCAAATCCAGGGTGGCACTGGTCCAACCCGTCGTCGGATCGTCGAGTAAACCGGCATTCGAGGCGATACCCTCAAACGCACCGCCATTCTCGGAGACCAAAACTCGGGCACTATCCCAAGGATTCCCCCCTTCACTGGCGAGGACGTAGTTAAACGCGAGTTCGGCATCGATAACTCCCGTCAGATCGATCGTTGGCGAGGTAATCCGGCCGGCCGTATGTCCGACATCGAAATTGCCGCCGCCACCGGGCCCTTCTCCGGTGCCGAAGTAGAGGCTATCCTGGGCGGAGTGACCCGGTTGGTTGCCGCGTCCGGTGGAGAGATGCCACAGTCCCGGAACCGTCGCGCCGGTATTGTCGATGGTAAATCCATCCAGGCTGGGATTGTCGTTGCTGTCGCTGAAGTCGGCATTGAAGAGTTCGATCGAACCCAGGAAGGGAGACGTTTGTCCCCAACCCGGTTGTTGCACCTCGGCAACGATATAGGAACCGGGAGAAAGATTGTCGAAGGTATATTCCCCGTCGGCATCGGTGACAGTGGAAAGTTCCCCGGTATCGAGTTCGCCGTTGTTGTTGGCATCGAGGTAAATCGTCCATCCCGATAGCGTTGGTTCCCCGGCATCGAGAATCCCGTTTTTGTTCAAATCGTTCCACTTCACCCCAGTAATTTCCGCCGGGTTGGAGAGGCGGTTGCCGAAGTCGATATCGGTGATGTCTTCGTTTTCGCCCACCTCAACCGTATGGGTTCCGGGAACCTCGCTGAAATTGAAGCTGAGATTGACGTTATTGAGATTCACATCCTGACCGGAACCGCCAGCCTGACCGGTGTTGTCAACGCTAGCCGAACCGATATTCGTCAGGGTTCCATTGCTAAATGCAAACGGTTTCACCGTCACCGCAGCACCAGCATCGGCAAAGGTCTCGCCGACGCTGTAACTGGTGGGGAAGAGCAACCCTTCAAATCCCACGGCATTGGAACTTGCTTCCACATCATCGATCCAGAGTTCTTGTCCGCCGACGGAGAAAGAGGAGATGTCGCCGGATAATTGCAGAGTCCCTTGGTCATCCCCAAAACCATTGACGACAGAAACATCCACCCCACCAACGGTATCGCCGTCGATGTCGGCAAAGTCTTCAAAATTGCGGAAGTCGCCGTTAATTTCCAGATTGAGGTTGCCGCCAAACTCGCCGAATACCAAGGAGAGATCGGTGACGGACTCCGCCACACTGGCATCATCCCCACCCAAAGCCGAAACAGGATTGGGCAAACTCACCGTTCGCTGGAACGTTCCGGTGCGATCGAACACGTCCATCACAGAAACCGCATCGGTGGAACCGACGTAGATTTCCCCGTTCACCACTGCCAATCCATCATCGGAAATCGCCGTTCCCAAACCAAAGGAACTGGAAACCAACCCGGTTGTGGGATCGATTTCATAAACGCGATCGCTTGCATCTGTTGCCAGCAGAGCATCCGGGCCGGTAATCGCCGTCAGCCCCCCGGTGAGGTTCACCCCAGGATTGAGGACATCGATATCGAGAACGTTGGTAACCGTCCCGTCAACCCCCAGGAACGGGTCAAATTCGACGATATCGCTGTTGAGAAAGTCCAAAATGTAAATTTTGCCCCCCAGAGCGGCTAATCCGTTCCCCGCTCGCGTGGGGTCGAGGGGATCGACATCCAGAATAGCCCCGGTGTCGGGATCGAGCTGCAAAAGGTTCTTGTTACTCGAACCATTCCCACTGGTGAAAAATAGGCTGCTGCCATCGAATGCCAAGCCTTCGGGGCCGTTATTAGGTGGCTCGAACGGGACGGTAAAGCGATTAATTTCCGCGCCGGTAACCGGGTCTAACTCGACGATATCCTGGGTGCCATCGGCCGGAACCGCAAACAACCGTTCCTCGGCATCCGTCGTGGGAAAGGTCTGCGTCCATCCCGGTTGCACCACTTCCCCGACGGTATAGGTTCCGGGGGGAACGAAATTAAAGCGATAGTTGCCATCGGCGTCGGTGACGGTGGAACGTTCGCCGGAGTCGAGTGCGCCGTTCTTGTTTTCATCGAGGTAAATCGTCCACCCTTCTAACCCCGGTTCTCCGCTATCCCGAACCCCATCGCTATCGAGATCGTGCCACTTGCTGCCTTCAATGCTGCCGGCGACGGGAGAAACCAGGGCCTGCAAGGCGTTTAACCGTCCTCCGGTGACGGTAATTCCATCCAAAGCGGCGATCGGATCGACGCTGGAGAGAATTTGCTCTTTCACCTCTAAGGCAGTGAAATCCTCATCCTGAGACCACAGGAGGGCGGCTACTCCGGCGACGTGGGGAGAGGCCATGGACGTTCCACTTAAGAAACCGTATTGGCCGTTGGGCAGGGTACTCCAGATACTAGAACCCGGTGCGCCCAAATCTACCGACGTTTCGCCGAAATTGGAAAATCCCGATAAGTCATCGTTGTGGTCTGTTGAAGCAACGGAGATAATGTTATCCAGGTCGTAACTAGCGGGGTAGGCCAGGAACGCATCGTTATCGCTGGCACTGTTTCCCGCAGCGGCGACGAATAACTGGTCTGCATCGCCAGCGGCTTCGATCGCATCGGACAGCGCCTGGGAAAAGCCACCGCCACCCCAACTGTTATTGGTTAGGTCGATGTTGACCCCGTAGGTCTGTTTCATCATCGTGGCGTATTCCACGGCCTGAACGGCATCGAAGAGCGTACCCGACCCCCCGGCACCCAAAAATTTCAGCCCCATAATTTGGGACGACCAATTCACCC
>NZ_JADEXN010000307.1 GCF_015207075.1 Zarconia navalis LEGE 11467 | reverse complement strand
CGAAAAACTAATCGATTACGAACAGTTCTGCGGCATCCCGCAAGCTAAAGCCGAAGAGGAGAAGCAGAAAATGGCACTACCAGAAATGACTGTCACCGAACTCAAGCAGTTGATGGATAGCGGTGCGACCGTAGAATCCCAAAATATCCGGTGCCGTGCCCCAACTTACGCCATGATTTTGGGGAACTGATTCCGTCATCTGTGCTTCATGACATAGTGAAGCTGAAACTGGATTGGTTGTCTTTTGATGACAGATAGGTGAGATATAATCGCTCGGTTCTAAGATTAAGTCAAAAGCGAGAAAGTAGCGGACTAAGGTGCGTAAATCGACGCCCACTTTCCGAGCGTGGACTTTGCTTAGGGTATGGGTCGATAAGCCCGTTTTTTCGCTTAAGGTTTCTAAGGTGCAAGATTGGGTGTAATGGTTCCAAATTACCGCTTTCGATTTTGCTGTTTCAATTTTTTGAAATCCATGCTGGGTCAGGATAGCCACGTGTCTATGTCGTCGTCGAGGTTGAGACATGAGGAAATTACAAAAATAGAGAAGGTACCATCAGTTGCAGTCAAGCTTTGTCTGTCGTTCGTTAGTTCGATCGACTTGAAGCTCGATCGCTTTTTATCGTCGAGAATGCGCTTTTCTCTTCTTATATTGAGTATTTTGAATAGCATTTCAAAAAGACAGCGCAATACAACCGCGATGGCTGAATAAAATATATTCAGCCGCCGGAGCGCATCAAAACTCAAACAATATCGATCGAGTTAGATGTCATTAAGTTTCCCACCACCAAAAAACTGACTTTAGTGTATTTTTTAGAACTTGAACTCGAGCGAAAACCTATCTTGGCTAAAGTTCACAAGATGAATCACTCGAACGATCCGGAGTCGCAAAGGTTTTTGAGGAGAAGCACCACTTCCTAAATTTTTTGGATTCAGGAGTTTTGTGGAAACAGAAATTGTAATGATTGAGCTTGAGAATATCTTTACTCTAGCTCAGCTATTATGACACGAACCAAAATCAGATGTCTTTCCAAAATCGGAAAATTTTCCTCAATATTTAGCAGTAACGCAGTGAATGCTTCAAAGCTATATTCTGCCGTGCTGGTATCTCCTGAAATCCGGTGCGCGAGTACACATTTTGGGGCATTGTTCAGTCTGTATCTACTGTTCGGCTGGGAAAAATGACGATCCGACAACCCTTATTAAGAAAGGAATACAAGCATTTGTTGCGAATTGTGTAAAGTTACTTGCTTAAGTTCGCAAACTTCGATGGCGTTGCCATGCTGCTGCCTGTTAAAAATAATGCAGCCAACTAAACACCTTGACAAACGGAGTAATACTGATGAGCGCAGCACAAGGAAAAGAACTATCCTCTCTAGATTTTGGAGCGATGATTGGGGGACCGCTGACTGCGGTGGTGAAAGCACAGGCGCAATCGGCTCTGGCTTCCGCCCAGTTTATTAAGGAGGTGGGTTTCGAGCACGACAAGAAGGGCAAGATTACAAAGGCCATGAACGTTGAGTTTACTTATGAGAAACCGGTACCTGGTAAAGAACCAGGTACAACTACCAAGCAGAAAGCCTCTTTATCGGTTCCCATCCTGACCATCTTGCCGATTCCATTCATTCAAGTGGACTCCGCAGAAATTGCGTTCCATGCAAAACTACTCTCAGTGACGCACAACGAGCTGAAGGTGACCGATAAAGGCGGGGGTGAGGCAAATGTAGGTTTTGCTGGATTTTCCTGGCTGAGCAGCGCTCAGATGAAAGCGAACTATTCTCATCAGAGCAAGCGGCGCGAATCAGGAGAAATCCACGATACCTACGGCTTAGACGTGACTGTCAAGGCATCCCAGGCTGAGATGCCTGCGGGAATGGACAAGATGCTCAACATCCTGGAAGCTTTGGTCGAAGAGACGACAGCCGGTTCAGAAGATGATGACAATCCTAAATCAGCGGTAGCTATTGAGGCTAATTACACCTCAAGCACCACTACAGTAACAATCACTCCTGATGGTGGTAGTTCTGAGTTCGGAACAGAGAAGAAGACTGTTTCCATCTTGGATAAGAGTAATGCCGAAATGATTACACCTCAATCTGATGTTACCTGGCAGGATAATCAGATTACGGTCGTACAAAGTCTAGATTCCGGCACGTATACAGTGAAGCTCACAGTCCCCGGTCATAAAGAATCTACCTGTAACTTAACGGTGACTTCATAGGAGAAGAGTTGCTCGTAGGTCGTATTGATGAGAGCAGCGCAGTCGTGTAGTTGTCTCCTAGAAGCTGCAACCGATTCCAAAACCCATTTTACTTGGGTCGATAGTAATCTTTCCAAGCATCGACCCAAGTTTTCTCAACATCACCCGCACCCGAACCATTAGAAAAATATGACGACACTTGGAAATCTGCTAGGAGCCATGATGGCAGATGTGACCCACGCACGCCGAATTTCAGATGAGTGTGCCGTTCGTCTGGCGGAATACTATCAAAGCGAGCCATTGCTACAGGGCCTACCCGTACCTCGCCTGAGACTCCCAGAGGTGACGATCGATGTCCCTGTGATCGTCGATGGCTATCTAGACGGTTCGAGTCATCAAGTGAAAGAGTCTACTGAGTTAGTGGCTACTTTTTCGCAAGCCGCAAAATCGGTTTTAGAGACAGAAAAAGTTGCCATTGATGAGTTTGAAGCACAATTTCAGACAACATTTCCACCTCGACTGGAAGCCGCGATGCAAAAAACCTTTCAGAATTTTGAAGGTGTTTCCCTCAGAGTGCGAACCGTACGAGCGGCCCAACAGACCGTTGATGAAATCTTACGCGGGAGCGAGGTCGAAGTTTCCGCTCGAGTCAGAAGTTCGCTCCAAAGCGCATTTAAAAAGATGGCAGAGACTGAAATTTTTGAGTCGCCAGCTCTCGATTCGTCCATCTCTCTAAAAGTCCAATCGAATGAGGTTAAAGGTCACGCGAAGAGTGAGGAGAGTTACAAAACCGTCACGAATCTGCGCGTCGTTCTCAAAGAAGAAGAACTCACGTGGAATTATCTGACAAATTCAGATGGAACTAGCAGCTCTCAACTAATGATTCAATAGTTCAATATCATGCGTAGCGTTCAAAAAGAGCAGCTTCTCAATCACCTCGAACAAGTTTCATCTCTAACGAATGAGTATGCTAATTCAAATCCAAACTACGTAGAGAATATTGCGGCTTGGCTCGAAAGTGCAGAAAAAATTCTTCAACAGTTTCGCCACCCTATGGCATCTACCATTGCCACCGAACGCGGTAAAGTTCTGGCGATGAAAGATGGAAGAATTGATGCAAGACTCGTCGATCCGAGCGTACCGAAGCGAAAAGCGCAACGAATTGTGGCTTCAGCTTGCCTCAGTGGTGTTGTGAGTATTCTTAGCGAAATTGTCGAACAAATCGATCGAGAGTTCGACCAAATGAAAGAAAAAATTGCTCAACTACTTGCCATTTCATCAACCCGAGAACCCATCCCCATGCCGCCAGAAAACAATAGTCGAGAAGCTTGGCTGATGGGAATTTGGAAAAGTCTAGCCGGAGGTGAAACTCACAGTATGTACCAATATATCAACACGACACTTCCCATGGTCGATCGGTTGTATATTTTAGACCGTCTCCTGGATAACCTATTGGAATCCGTCGAGCCACCTAATTAAAGCGGTCTGGTTCTTTCGGATTTGGTGTAACCGTCCGCTTCACTTTTGTTCGCATCTAATCAACATTCACTTTGAGGATTTCAATCATGGCAGGAAATAACAGCCGGATACATGGATATAACCGTAACGTTTATGGCGATCGGCAGAAAAATTCCAAATTTCAAGCGTTTGATTGGGAAGAGAAGCGCCCTAGCAAGTTTTTATTTAAGTCAGTAGAAGGGTCTAATCCGGTCGTTGAAGATCATCAGGGACACATTGTTCCACAGGGGATGCTAAATCTAGTATTAGATCCTTTAAGCAGACGGGTTACAAGTTATACACAGTTACGAGAAATCAAGAAAAACGAGAAAAAACAGTATCCATGGATAAACAACGTTTTGAGCTACCTAGAAAAAATCACGGACAACAAGAATAATTATACAGTCGATAATTTCTTTTCAATTGTGACCTGGAACCCTGTCAATATTTGCCGAGCGCCAAGCGACAATAAAAGAAATGGTTACCCAGGAGAAAAAATCGACAAACAAGTTATAGACAGCTTAAAATTAATAATTGAAAGCAAGTACCTCAAAGACTATTGGTTGCCGTCTCTAGAAAAGTTAAAATCTGCCAAAAAGCCTGATGTTGAAGTCATAAATGAATACATCACCACTTGTTCGTCAACACTTTCGAGACAATTAGAAAATCCATTAGGTTATTACGCTTTTCCTTGGCACGAAAAGAATGGAATATTATTTCCAGGAAAAGAATAGTACGAAGAGATTTAGGAGGATTGACAAAGGTGGGAATACTCTTGTCTTGGCTTTAGTCAGTCCTTCAAATTGACAGTTGAAACAAACACAGATAAACTCATCTTACAAAGAGTAAGGAGTTTTCAAAAATGGGTCAACTCAAAGTCACTTATCTCGATGTTGCGGCTCAAGATCCACAAGAAATTGATGCGGATGGACATTACTTAACCAATAATCAGTTTGAATTCTACAAAGACTCGGTTGCCGGCGAACAACAAGTCCATGCTCTAGATGGTTCAGACATTGAACGGGTTGAAAACTTAGCCGAGCAAGCCAAAGCCACTGATAGCGGAAGGTACCAAATCATCTACTATGACGATCGAGAAACAGAAGACGTTCCGGCAGATGGATACCATGAAAACGGCGATTGGCTAGAATTTTATTGCGACTCTGTCGTTGGCGAAAAAGTCGTTCTCAGTCTCAAAAAAAGTCTGGTTCGACAAGTCGAGAGGATGTAAGTATTCGGGACTCGCCGACTCGTTTCTCTTCCCTGTTTCAAGGGAATAGGAGGCAAAATCAAGATCTTCATGTAAGCGATCGGGGCTTCTGAGCTTAAGATCGCTCACATTCGCGATCGCCGCCTCTAGACAAAAGTGATAATGATTATTATTATAAGTTTTGATTTGACCTGAGTTTCACCTGGGGTCGATCGCCAAATCTCAATACATCCAAAAAGCTTTACGGTCGTTATTGAATTTCAATTTCAATAACGAAATACCGTGGTGCGATAAAAGCAGAATTCAAGCGCCCTCCTAATCGGAGAGTGCGTCAAATCTTCGTGTGGAGGAGTGAAATGTCAAAAAGAAAATTGAAAAGATGTCCGAGTTGGCTTAAACTCAGTTCGGGAATGGCCGGTGTCGCCTCGATCGCCCTGGCATCGGGAGCGATCGCCCAAACCGCCACATCAGAACCCATCGCCGACGAACCGGTTTCGATCGATCGGGTCATCGAGTACGACACCATCGGTACCGATCGCATTCCGGGGGCGACGGAGTTAGAAACCCTCGATTCCATGGAGCAAGTCACCTCCGTTTCCCAACTTTCCGACGTACAGCCAACAGACTGGGCATTCCAAGCGCTACAATCCCTCGTGGAACGCTACGGCTGCATTGCCGGATACCCCGACGGAACCTATCGCGGCAACCAAGCCACCACCCGCTACGAATTTGCCGCTGGCTTGAACGCTTGCCTCGACCAAATCCTCAACTTGGTGGATGTGGAATCGGAAGTCACCACCGAGGATTTAGCCGTCATTCGCCGGTTGCAAGAAGAATTCGCCGCCGAACTCGCCACTCTGCGCGGACGAGTCGATGGCCTCGAAGCGCGCACCGCCGAACTCGAAGCCAACCAATTTTCCACCACCACCAAATTGACCGGACAAGTTGGGTTTGCCATCAGTAGCGTATTTGGGAACGAGAAACCGGGGGGCGAAAGTTTGGATAGCATTCCCGTCTTCAACAACCGAGTGCGCTTGCTGTTCAATACCAGTTTTACCGGGAGTGATGTGCTCCTCACCCGTCTCGATGCCCTGAGTGTGGTTCCTTTCGGTCCGGGAGAGGGAGACGAACCCAATATCACCGGAACCAGCATGACGCGCACGGCATTCGATGAAGGTTCCGACAACAGCGTGCGCCTGGGCAAATTGCTTTATAGTTTCGCTTTGGGGGACTCGGGACACTCTGGAGACCATGACGACCACGGACACGAAGACCACGGGCACGGACACGGACACGGACACGGCGCTTCGGGAGGGCCTTTAACGGTCTATCTCGATGCTGTGGGGGGCGAGTTTAATGAAAACTTCGTCAACTTCAACGAATTTTTCTCCGAAGAACTCACCGGGTCAGTCTCTCGTTTCGGACGGTTCAATCCCATTTACTACCAAGGCTTAGAAGGAACGGGGGCATCGCTGAATTACGATTTGGGGGATGCTGCGAGCCTTTCGATGGGGTATCTGGCCTTCAATGCCAACAATCCCGAGCCAAAGAACGGACTGTTTAATGGCAGCTATGGCGCGTTGGCTCAACTCGCCGTCTTCCCCACCGATGACCTGCGATTGGGATTAACC
>NZ_JADEXN010000013.1 GCF_015207075.1 Zarconia navalis LEGE 11467 | reverse complement strand
ACTACTTCATCAGCTTTATTCTCTTTTCCTGGTTGAACCGTCGTTCTCTTTCGATTTTTGTAGCCGATCTCTACGCGGTCGTTCAATCTTTTGCCGTATCGGTGACGGTTATTCAAACTTTACTGAAACCTTTCGATCGCAAATTTAAAGTTACTCCTAAAGGAATTTTAAAAAAAGGTTATAACTTCCACTATCGTTTGGCTGCCCCTTCGATCGCGATCGCGCTTGCCACGGTTTTGGGTTTAACCTTCAATCTACTCCAAATCGATCTCGTTCCCAGTTTTATCTCAACTCATTTAGGAACGATCGACCGTACGACCGTCAATTCATTAGGTAACTTTTGGGCATCCTACAATCTCTTTTTCATTTTACTAGCAATTCTGAGTTTCATCGACGTTCCTCAATCCAGTCCGTATCTAGATTTTCCGCTCCAATACCCAATTCGCGTGCAAGCTGACGGAAACATTTTGTCTGGAACCACCGATCGCATTTCAGAAGTCGGTGCAACGGTAAAGCTCGAGCGATCGTTTGTACCCATCGAGGCTCTCGAATCGCTTCCCATGCAACTCGAAATCATCGAAGAAAACTTAACAATTCCTGCTCGAGTCTTTGAGCTGCAAATGGATAACGAGCAACTCATTTTAACCTTGCAATTTCAACCCTTGAGCCTCGATAGAGAGCGACACTTAATCGAACTCTTATTTTGTCGCCCCGGTCGCTGGCACAGACAAGAATCTCCCGGAGAACTTAAATCAGCCGGGTTGTTAATCCAAGCGCTATTAAAACCCAAGTTTGCGCGTCGGACTCGGCAATCACCCTGAATGTCAAGTAACCCGAAAACCGCTCTTATTCCCTACTCCTTTTTCCGAAAAAGGGAGTGGGGCTTTTTCTGAAGGCCCCGCTCTTGAAATCTCACTCGCCCCAAGCCGATGACCGAGCGCAATGGAATACCTCCTTCGGTACAACTTTTTCAAACCCTTGCCGTACAATGATCCAGGGAAGGTATTCTCGAAATTTTTGCCGAACGAACCCGAGAAATTCAAGGGTTTGGGTGTATTAAGTTGCACCGAAGCGTCATTAGCAACGTGCTTTTTTTACTTTCCGTATCTTTGCCCTCACTATTGAATCTGGGAACTTGTACGATAGCCCTAGACACTTGCCTTGCGGTACGCACCGATCGCTGGCAACAATTTCCCCTTATAGCCGATACCGCAACTCCCGGATGGATATGGGTCACAATACCAAGAATGCCCGCAACAACGCCTGTGATGACGATCGAGATAAAGCTCCAGAAGAGATCGATTTTGCGACCCTCATGCAGTCTTATCGGGAGATCTCTCGAGAAATGGTTCTCGATCGGGTTCTTGCATCTCTAGTGCAGATTTTGCTCGAAAAGACAGGTGCGCGATCGAGCTATTTGTTACTCGAAACAGATCGTCGGTGGTCGATCGTCGCCTCGGGAACGACCGATGGCTGCCGCCTCACCGTGGAATTACCTCTTGCCATCGAAGGTCAACTCCCAGCGTCGATTATCGAAGATGTAGCCTGCAATGCAAAGGCGATCGTCCTAGACGATGCTCTCGGGCAAAGTCAAAATGCTGATGCCGCCTACTTCCAAACCCATTCAACCCGATCGATCGCCTGTATTCCCCTGCTCGATGGCGATCGACTCGAAGGGATCGCCTACCTAGAAAATGCCCTCGATGTCGGTGCGTTTACCCCACACCGCTTACAGAGCGTCCAATTTCTGTGCGATGGCGGTGCGACAGCCCTGGGAAAGGCTCGAAAATACGAAGAAGAAAAAAAACGCACCCGCCGACTAGAAGCCAAAGTTGCAAGCACCCAAGAGGCATTGCAACAAGAACGGCGCGAACGCCAATTAGTCGAAGAGAAGCTCCTTTCCTCCGAAGGCAAAATGCGAGCGATTTTTGAAGCGATGACCGATATCGTCTTGGTGCTCGACGTTCGCGGTCACGAAATCGAACATATCGATGTGGCTCCCACTCATTCGGCCCGTTCCGACTCCTATGGAGAAATCGTTAGTCAAACCATCAACAATTTTTTCGATCCAGCCACGGGTCAATTTTGGTTTGGGATGGTTCGACGGGCCATGGTGACCCAGCAGACGATTGTTTTTGAGTATCAACTTCCTATAGGGGAGGAAGAGGCATGGTTTAGTGCCAATATTTCTCCCATGCTGGGGGGATCGGTCATTTGGGTCGCGCGGAACATGAGCGAGCGCGTCTCGGCTCAAAAAGCCCTGCATCGTTCCGAAGAAAAATTTGCCAAAGCCTTTCGATCGAGTCCCAACCCGATCACGATTACGACCATGGCCAACGGACGACACATCGAAGTCAACGAAGCCTTCTGCGAGATTACCGGATATACGGCCGAAGAAGTGATGGGCCAAACCGCATTGGATCTCAATCTTTGGGTCGATCCCGACGAGCGCCATCATTTATTCGAACTACTTTCAACCCAAGCTGAAGTGCGCAACTACGAGTTCGAGTTTCGCACCAAATCCGGTGGTGTGAGAACGGCTTTACTCTCAACAGAAGAAATCGATCTGCGGGGAGAAAAATGCCTGCTGTCGATTTCCAACGATATCACCGAGCGCAAACAAGCCGAACAAGAACTCCAACAACGAAATGAAGACTTGGCTCAGACCCTACAAGAACTGCAAGCGACCCAAGAAGAATTGATCCAATCGGAAAAAATGGCTTCCCTCGGTCAACTGATTGCCGGGGTTGCCCACGAAATCAATACTCCCATGGGGGCCATTCGCGCGTCCATCGGGAATATCGCCCAGGCCCTCGAGAGTTCTCTCCAGCAATTACCCCATCTTTTCCAAACCCTATCGACCGAGCGACAAAGGGATTTCTTCGCCTTGTTGGAGTTGAGTCGCCAACAAGTCGAACCCCTCTCGTTCCGGGAAGAACGGAAACAAAAACGATCGCTAGTCAAAGCCTTGGAAGCTCGGGGGATCGAAGATCGGGATCTCCATTCTCTAGCTGCGACGTTGGTTCAACTGGGGATGGTGGAGCCACTCGATCGCTTCGAGGCACTGTTGAAAGATCCCGATCGAGAATCGATCTTAGATGTCGCTCGCAACCAGGCGATCCAGTACAAAAATAGCGAAAATATCAAACTGGCGATCGAACGGGCCTCAAAAATTGTCTTTGCCCTCAAAATTTACGCCCATCCCGGTGACTCCGGTAAAATGACCAAAGCACAGGTCACGGATGGAATCGACGTGGTGCTGACTATCTACCAAAATCAAATCAAGCAAGGCATAGAAGTCATAAAGAACTATGCTGAGGTTCCTCCTATCTTCTGTTATCCGTCCGAACTCAATCAGGTGTGGACGAATCTGATTCATAATGCCATTCAGGCTATGAATAACCAAGGAAAATTAGAAATTTCTGTGTCGGCAAAAGATCGAGGCGTTTGGGTACGCATTACAGATTCGGGTTGTGGTATTCCCGCCGATATCCAAACCAAAATTTTTCAACCTTTCTTTACAACCAAGCCGCCGGGAGAAGGAAGTGGCTTAGGATTAGATATAATCCAAAAAATTGTGGATAAACATCAAGGTATAATTCAAGTTGAAAGTGTTCCCGGACAAACCACTTTCAGTATCTGGCTACCAAACGAACAGCCATCATCCGATCCGAGTGAGCTTTAGTCTCTACTATTTTATCACTAGCAGCAGACACCCATCTCAGCTCGATGAATTGTTAAGCATATGTCGAAAAAATCTAAAACTGCGATTTTGTGCGTTGATGACGAACGCATTGTTTTAACCAGCTTGCGAGATCAAATCGAGCGTCATTTTGGGAAAACACACCAATGCGAACTTGCCCAAAGTGCTGATGAAGCGCTCGAAGTTTTAGCAGAACTGAATGAAGATGGTGTTTCAACTTTAATTATCGTTTCTGATTGGTTAATGCCGGGGATGAAAGGAGACGAACTATTAATTCAAGTTCACCAACAGTTTCCAAAAATAAAAAAAATTTTGCTAACGGGTCAAGCGAATCTAGAAGCCATCGATCGAACTCAAAAATTGGCCGATCTTCATCAATATCTTTCCAAGCCTTGGGAGGAAGAAATTTTAATCGCTGTCATCGCTTCAGGGTTGGAGGAGAAAGATGTCTAAGCCGACAATTATCTGTGTTGATGATGAAAGAATGGTGCTGACGAGTCTCCGGGATCAGCTAACTTATCAAGTCGGATCGGATTATAATATCGAGCTAGCGGAAAGTGCTGAAGAAGCACTCGAAATTCTCGAAGAATTTGAAGAGGATGGTGTTGAAGTTCCGCTGGTCATTACCGACCAAATTATGCCTGAGATGAAGGGAGATCGACTCTTAATTAAAATTCACGAGCGATACCCCAAGACTCTGCAAATTCTTCTAACGGGGCAAGCCAATGCCGAAGCTGTCGGAAATGCGGTCAACTACGCCAATCTCTACCGTTATATTTCCAAACCTTGGGACGTTCCCGATCTCAATTTGACCGTTACCGAAGCCCTCCGAAGTTATCTCCAAGATAAAAAAGTCACCGAACAAAACAAATCCCTTCAGAAAATCAATCGAGAACTCGAAGAGTTAAATGCTTCCCTAGAACAAAAAGTTGCCGAACGAACCGCTCAACTACAACAGGCCGCCGCCGCCGCCGATGTTGCCAATCAAGCCAAAAGTGAATTCTTGGCTAACATGAGCCACGAACTGCGATCGCCGCTGAATGTTATTTTGGGCTTTTGTCAACTCATGACGCGCAGTTCTACTCTCGAAAAAGAACACCGGGACAATATTCAGATTATGAATCGCAGCGGACAACACCTGCTGACGCTCATTAATAATGTCTTGGACTTGTCCAAAATTGAAGCCGGGCGGATCGTGTTCTGCGCAACGGATTTCGATTTGTACGGTCTGCTTGACGAACTCAAGGAGATGTTCGACCTCAAAGCTGAGGATAAAGGGATACAACTGATCTCGATCCACAGTAGCGAAGTCCCCCAGTACGTAAAAACAGATAAAGTCAAATTGCGTCAAGTTTTAATTAATTTGATCGGCAATGGGATTAAATTTACCCAAAAAGGCAATGTCACCCTACAAGTAACCTACGAGCGTCGGGAGGAAGATCGAACTTTCGTTCATTTTGCCCTTCGCGATACGGGAATGGGAATCGCACCGGATGAGTTAGATAGTCTCTTTGAAGCGTTCGTCCAAACCCAATCGGGGCAACACGCCCAAGAAGGAACCGGTTTAGGCTTGCCCATCGCCCAAAAATTCGTTCGCTTAATGGGGGGGGATATCACCGTCAGTAGCGAGGTAGGACGCGGTACGACCTTTGAGTTTTCTATTCCCGTTGTCGTCGTTGAGAGTCAAAATTTGCCCGCAGAGCCACCCCTGCGCCATGCCATCGCCCTAGCTCCAGAACAACCGACCTACCGCATTCTGGTGGTCGACGATCTCCGAGACAATCGCACGCTGTTGATGAAGTTGCTACAGCCGATGGGTTTTGAAGTCAGAGAAGCCAGTAACGGTGTCGAAGCCATCGAAATCTGGGAGGAATGGCAACCCCATTTTATTTGGATGGACGTGCGAATGCCGGTGATGGACGGTTGCGAAGCGACTCAACAGATTCGAGAGCGAGAAGGCCGGGGGGAGCGATTCTCGCTCCCCCGCACGGCGATCGTGGCTTTAAGTGCCTCGGTTTTGGGTGACGAACGCGCCTCGGTCTTAGGGGCCGGTTGCGATGACTTCGCGCGCAAACCCTTTTCCGAACAGACGATTTTTGAAACCATGGCCCAACACTTGGGCGTACGCTATCTTTATGAAGAAGAAGCCCCAACGGCTCGAGATCGCTCGATGGACGATCGCTCTTTAGACGAACTGACATCGGTCATGTCGCCAACCTGGTTTTCCCAGTTGCGTCAGGCGGCGGTGGAGATCGATGACGAACAAATTTTCGATCTGCTCTTACAAATCCCCAGCGAACAAGCTCCACTCGCCAAAGCGATCGAAGATTGGGTGACAAGCTTCCGTTGCGATAAAATTGTCGATTTTATCGAATCGACCAAGACCATTTAAAGGGCGACGATCGAACTATGGAAAAACAAAATAATATCTTAATTGTCGATGATACCCCAGAAAATTTACAAGTTTTATCAAAAACTTTATCACAGCAAGGCTATAAGGTTCGAGGCGTTGTTAAAGGAGAAATGGCAATTAAATCGGCAACTTCGTCGCCTCCAGACTTGATTTTACTCGATATTAAAATGCCGGACATGAATGGATATGAAGTTTGCGAGCAGTTGAAGAAAAGTTCCCAAACTCGTGATATTCCAATTGTGTTTTTAAGTGCGTTAGATGAAGTTTTTGACAAAGTAAAAGGCTTTAAAATTGGAGGCGTTGACTATATTACAAAGCCATTTCAAATTGAAGAAGTATTAGCACGCATCGAAAATCAACTCACCATTCAGAGATTGCAAAAACAACTTCTATCCCAAAATGAAGTTCTGCAACTCGAGATTCAAGAACGGAAAAAAGCAGAAGAAGTTGCTCGAGCGGCATCTCAAGCTAAAAGCCAGTTTTTGGCGAATATGAGCCACGAACTGCGGACACCGCTCAATGCGATTTTAGGTTTTTCTCAAGTCCTCGATCGCGATGCCGATCTAACAATAAAACAGCGAGATTATATCGGTATTATTCATCGAAGCAGTCAGCATTTACTCGAACTGATTAACGGTATTTTGGACTTAGCGAAAATTGAGTCCGGTCAAGTTTCTTTAAATGAAAGTTGCTTCGATATCTATCGCCTGTTCGATCGCCTTGAAGAAATGTTTCAGATCGAGGCTCGGCAAAGACAACTCACCTTACTATTTCTGATATCGGCCAACGTTCCCCAGTATATTAAGGCTGACGAGCAAAAGCTCCGAGGCTGTTTGATCAATTTGATCGGTAACGGAATTAAATTTACGCGATCGGGCAATATTACGATCGCCGTGACTCCGCGAGAAAATCCTTCGCCCGCGAACGATTTTGAACTCGAGTTGGTCTTTTCCGTGCGAGACACCGGTATGGGGATTGCGGCTGAAGATATGGACACGTTGTTCGATGCTTTCGTCCAAGCCGAGAATGGGAAGCAGTGCGCAGAAGGCACGGGACTGGGTTTGGCGATCGCTCGCCAATTCGTGCGGCTGATGGGGGGCGACATTACCCTCACCAGTACTCTCGGTCGGGGCAGTACTTTTGAATTCAACATCCAAGCCTCTCACGCTCATTGCACTGAAGAATGCGATCGACCCAACCGACGGATCGTAGGACTCGACTCGACTCAATCTCCCTACCGAATTGCCATTGTTGATGATAATCGGGAAAATCGCCTGCTGCTTGCGGAGTTACTCGGTTCGGTGGGGTTTGAGATTCGCGAAGCCGAACAAGGTTTAGAGGGGGTTCGCTTGTGGGAATCTTGGCATCCCCACCTGATGTTCGTCGATACCCGAATGCCAGTCATGAACGGTTTGGAAGCCACTCGGCAAATCCGAACCCTCCAGAGGGAGCAAGTCCGAAATGCCCAGACCCCTCCGAGTCATCGAACGGCAATCGTTGCTTTAACCGCCAGTGCTTTTGAAGACCGACGAGGGGAAATTCTCGCCGCCGGTTCCGATGACTTCATGCATAAGCCGTTTCGCGAAGAGTCCATTTTTGAGATTCTACGCCGATATTTGGGGATAGATTATGTTTACGAAGAGCGACCCCCAACTAAAACCGGTCGAGAGCGAGCTTTGTCGAATCCAAACGATACCTGTATCCTCGAAGAATTAGCGGCAATGCCAAAAAACTGGCTGGTGCAACTCGAAGAAGCCGCCAGCAAAGTGCGAGAAGGATTAGTGCTAGAACTCATCAATGGAATTCCTGCGGATAAATCCATACTCGCCAACAGTTTGCGCGATTTAGCCCGAGATTTTCGGCTCGATCGCATTGCCTATTTAGTCGAAAAAGTTCGGTCGATTTAAGAGTACTAACTGTAATCGCCCAGTTGCGCGAGATCGGAAACTATGAGCGAAAAACAAGCGAAAATACTATTAGTGGATGATAAGCCGAACAATCTGCACTACTTATCCGAAATATTGCTCGATCGAGGCTATCAAGTTCAAAGGGCAATTTCCGGTCAGTTGGCCATCAACGCTGCCTTAGACTCTCCTCCCGATTTGATCTTGCTCGATGTTCTCATGCCCAAACTCGATGGTTATGAGGTGTGCGAAAAACTCAAACGATCCAAACTGACACGTGATATTCCCATCATTTTCGTGAGTGTTTTAGAGCAGGCTTTCGATAAAGTAAAAGCATTTAAAGCTGGCGGAGTAGATTACATCACAAAACCCTTTCAGCTTGAAGAAGTCATCGCCCGAATTGAAAATCAACTCACGATTTTCAACCTACAAAAAAAACTAAAAGAGAAACATAAAGAACTCACACAATATACTCTGAGATTGCAAGCCGAAATCGCAGAGCGAAAACGAACTCAAGAAGCCCTATTACTGGCAGAAAAAAGATACAATAACCTCGTCGATAATTCAATAGAAGGTATCTTTCAAGCGAATCCATCCGGACGATTACTCAGCGCCAATATCGTACTTGCAAGATTATTTGGGTACGATTCCCTCGAAGATTTAGTGGAAAAAGTTCCGAATGTATCCGGGCTTTACGTTCAGCCCGATCGCTTTTCGGACTTAATGTCCCAATTAGAGTATCAGGATACACTGTGCAATTTTGAATCGTTAGTTTATAAAAAAAACGGACAAACGATTTGGATTTCTGAAAATGCTCGGGCCGTGCGCGATACGACGGGGACACTTTTGTACTATGAAGGAACGGTAATCGATATCACGGTACAAAAAATTTCCCAAGAAGCTTTAAAATTTCACAAAGATCGCAACGAACAACTCTTACAGAGTATTTTACCGGCTCGGATCGCACGGAGACTGCAACAAGGAGAAGCAAGGATTGCCGAAAGCTTTGACGATGTTAGTATTTTATTCGCAGATATCACTGGTTTTACCGAATTTGCTGCTTGCAAAACACCCAAAGAACAGCTCGCTATCCTCGATCGAATTTTCTCTCGGTTTGACGAACTCGCCCAACACTACGGTCTAGAAAGAATCAAAACTATTGGCGATGCCTATATGATTGCTGGGGGTTTGCCAATGCCCCATTCGGAACTGACCGATACCATCGTCGAGCATTTACCCATCGAGAGAGTCGCTCGAATGGCGTTGGATATGCAAATCGCAATGACAGAGTTAGGTACGTCCGTTGGTCGAGTATTTCCCCTACGAATCGGTATTCACATCGGTTCGGTCGTTGCCGGAGCGATCGCCAGTACCATCGGTCACAGTAAGTTTATCTACGATTTGTGGGGTGAGACGGTAAATCTAGCGAGTTTGATGGAATCCACCGGTCTTCCCGGTCAAATTCAAGTGACCCCGGAGGTTTACGATCGATTGCACGAAGGGTTTGCGTTCGAGAAGCGCGAACCCCACTCGATCGATCGTCAAAGAGAAATGACGACATATTGGCTCCGAGGACGGCAACCTCAAAGCCAAATATAGTAGCTTTATAGTTTAGGCGACCCAACTTAAATTATAAAGTTCGATCGCCTGAAAATATTCTAAAGTATTACAGTAAGGGTTTACTGCACGATCGTACTTAAGGGCACAAACGTCTCAAAAAGCTACAAGCTATAAATAGCAAGGTGTTTGCTAATCGTCTGGAACGGATGGCACATTGCTATATTTCACCCGAGAGAGTCACGAATGTCCAACGAATCTGACCATCCAGGTACCTCGAATGGCTTTGAGAACAATCGCTTCTTTGTCGTGGGCATTGGGGCTTCGGCCGGTGGGCTTCAAGCCTTAGAAGAATTTTTTGAGAACGTCCCCCAGGATATCGGCGCAGCGTTTGTCGTCATTCAGCATCTCTCACCCCGCTTCAAAAGTCTGATGCAAGAGTTGCTGCAACGTAAAACCTCCCTTCGCGTCTATAAGATCGAAGATGGCATGAAGATCGTACCGAATTCAGTTTATGTCATTCCCCCCCGAACTAACATTGTCGTAGAGGAAGAACGACTGCGCTTTCGGAAGCAAGAACCAGAACGCCTCAACTTTCCCATCGATATGTTCTTCGAGTCTCTAGCCAAAGAATATAGAGATCGCGCCATGGGCGTTTTGCTTTCCGGGACGGGCAGCGATGGGACGAAAGGATTACAGGCCATTGGAGAAGCAGGGGGACTCGCGCTGATTCAATCTCCCGAAACCGCACAATTTAGCGGGATGCCTGCCAATGCTTTGCCAACGGGATTAGTGGATGAAGTGCTATCCCCCCACGACTTAGCGGAAACGATTTACGAAATCGTCCGGATTACCCTCAACATCCCCCTAACCGAGCAACTGACAGAAAATGTTATCGATCCGATGCAGCTTAATCGAGTATTAGGGCTGCTGAACGATCAAGAAGCCGTCGATTTCTCTCAGTACAAAGTTGGCACTCTCTCTAGAAGAATCTATCATCGTTGTGCGCTTAACGACTATAGCTCTCTTGAAGCTTATATTACCTACCTCGAAAATTCTGAAGCAGAACGTCAATTACTGGTTCAAGATTTTTTGATCGGTTCGACTCGTTTTTTTCGAGATCTCGAAGCATGGCATTTTCTGGAAACGAAAGTCTTACCACCTCTGATTGAAAGCTTAGAAGAACATCAGCAATTGCGAATATGGGTAGCCGGTTGTGCCACAGGTGAGGAAGCCTATACGATGGCGATGTTGGCTGATGAAGCAGTCGGCAAAGCCAATAAATCCTTAAGCGTCAAAATTTTTGCCACCGATCTCGATAGCTCATCCCTAGAAACAGCGTCTAAGGGAATTTATCCCTCGAATATTGGTAAAGATATTTCAGCCGAACGGCTCGAACGCTATTTCATTGATAAGTCGGACTGTTACCAAGTTCGACGACAATTGCGAGAAATGCTCATTTTTGCCCCTCACAACTTAACTAAAAATGCGGGCTTTTCTAAAATGCACCTCGTTAGCTGTCGTAACGTGCTGATCTATATGAAGCCCCTATTACAACAGCAAGTGTTGCGAATGCTCCATTTTTCTCTAGCCTCTCAGGGCATTTTATTTTTAGGCAGCGCAGAAGTTCTAGGGATGTTGGACAGTGAGTTTCTCACCATTAACTCTAAGTGGAAGATTTATCAAAAACAACGAGACAACCCACTCTCTTTGTTGCCCATTACCAGAGAACCACTCATTGCCCCAATCCTCTCTCCAGTGCGCTTCAAACGAATTCAGCCTCGATTGGATCGAGTCCTGGGACAGGTCTTCAATTTCTGTTTTGGCGATCGCCGCTCTACCTGCATGCTCATCGGTGATGATAACAAACTCCTTCGGATTTTTTACGATGCGGCAGATTTGCTCAGATTGCCCTTGGGGGAAACCAATCTTGATGTCATTTCCATTGTTCCCCCATCCTTACAGTTACCTTTGTCCACCGCGTTACATCGTGCCAAGCGAGAACACAAATCCGTACTTTATTCAGGCATTAAATTAATAGAATCAGAACAGTTACGAACGATCGATCTCAAAGTGGGTTTGGAGTGCAACGAATCCCAGAAAGAAAAGCTGTTAATCGTGCTACTAGAAGAGGAAAAACAACAAACCACGCCAGTTTCAGACCACACGTTTGAGGTAAATGCCGAAACAATTAACCAAATCGGCGAACTGGAATACGAACTCCAGCAAACCCGCGAGAACCTGCAAACCACCATCGAAGAACTCGAGGCCACTAACGAGGAGCAGCAAGCCACCAATGAAGAATTGATTGCCTCCAACGAGGAACTGCAAAGTACCAACGAAGAACTCCATTCAGTTAATGAAGAACTCTACACCGTCAATGCCGAGTACCAATCGAAGATTCAAGAGTTGATCGAACTCAATAACGATCTCGATAACCTGCTCCAAAGTACTGAAATCGGTGTCATTTTTCTCGATTTAGACCTCAAGATTCGCAAGTTTACTTCAGCAGCCACCCGAGCGATCAATCTTCGGGAAGGCGATGTCAATCGTCCGCTGACCGATTTTTCTCACAATTTGGTCTGTCCCCCGCAGCAAAAGGTCTGTTACGACCTTGTAGAGCTGTTACAACAGGTTTTGAGTAGCCGACAATCGATGGAACAGGAAATGCTCCTGCGTCCGGCAGACCAACATCTTCTCATGCGCATCAATCCCTATTGGAGCGAAAAAGGGGAATGTCAGGGTTTGGTTTTAAGCTTCATCGATATTCACGAAATCAAACTGGCAGAAGAAAATTTGCGTCAGCGTTCCGAGCAACTGCGCCTGATTACTGATGCCATGCCAGCCTGGATTTCTTACGTTGACGACCGACGCTGCTATCGTTTTAGCAATCGAGCTTACGAAAACTGGTTCGGGCGGTCTTCAGACGAAATTGAAGGATTGGATTTAAGGTCTGTCCTGGGAGAGACGGTTTACCAACAAGTTCTCCCCTATGTGGATGCCGCGCTTTCTGGAGAGGAAATTCGTTTCGATATGGAATTCTCTTCCTTCGATAGCGGTTCTGGTTGGGTGAACGTCAGCTATATTCCCCATATTCTCGAATCGGGTCAAGTCAAAGGGTTTTTTGCCTTAATTAGCGATATTAGCGATCGCAAGGCGATCGAAGTGATGAAAGACGAGTTTGTCTCCGTCGTCAGCCACGAACTGCGAACTCCTCTGACGGCAGTGCTGGCCACGTTGCAATTATTCAGCCAAAATCTTCTCCAAATTGACTCGCCAGAAGGTCGAGAAGCTCTAGAAATTGCCTCGAACCATTCCTTACGATTGATGAGTCTCATCAACAATATCTTGGAGTTCGAGCGCTTAGAATCGGGTAAAACCCAACTCTTCAAAGCGTGGGTAAATACGACGGATTTAATCGCCGAAGCCACGGACGTGATGCAAGCTATTGCCTCCCAGAAGCAAATTACCCTCGATGTCTCGGCTCAGGAGATCGAGTTGGAGGTCGATCGAGATCGTCTGATTCGGGTGTTAACGAACCTTCTCGAAAATGCCATTAAATTTTCCGATCCCGGTTCGACGGTTTGGCTGACCGTCGAATGCACCAGTAACGATGTTTTGTTTGCCGTGAAAGATCGAGGTAAAGGAATTCCAGCTCATAAACTCAGCGAGATCTTCGATCGTTTTCAGCAAGTCGATGCCACCGATTCTCGCCAAAAGGGAGGAACGGGTTTGGGTTTATCTATTTGTCGCCAAATCATCCAACAACACAACGGACGAATCTGGGCAGAAAGTATCCCCGGTGAGGGAAGCAGCTTTTACTTTACTCTACCCATTCAGACATTTGAGGAAAAGAAAAATGGCGAATAAGCAGCTCTTGGTGGTGGATGACGACGATGGTGTCAGAAGAATTATCGAAATGTGCCTTCAGTCCACGACAAACTGGAATGTTTTGACGGCTGCTTCTGGAGAAGAGGCGTTAAGATTGGCTCAAAACGAACAACCGGATGCCATTCTTCTCGATGTCATGATGCCCGATTTCAATGGTATCGAAACTTTAGATCGGTTGCGAACCCAGACATCGACTCAAGACATTCCCGTGATTTTTTTAACGGCCAAAGTTCTGGAAAAGGAAAAGCAAAAACTGATGAAGTTGAGTATCCAGGGGCTGATTTCAAAACCGTTTGATGTTCTCGATCTGAACAAAGAAATTCGATGTTTACTGAATTGGTAAAGTGACGCCGATCTCCTGAAAAACCAGATCTGCACAGGTTGGTTGATTCGAGCTATTTAGTTGGGGGTGAAAATCGGGTGAGGAGGATTGGGAGTGTGAATTTTTAATTTTGCATTCTTTCTCCCTGCCTCCCTCACTCTCGCAAACAAGACGCATCGCTACGAGCGGCGTGCCACAGTTGAAGCAGTAGCATTTCGCACCCCGGCGACACGGCACTGACAAAAACCCCTTCTCCGGTTTGGGCATTTTCAGCGATCCAAGTCCCCCTCAAACTCACTTCCATAAAGTCTGCATCGGCAACGCACAGAGAAACCTCTTGATGCGGTTCGCGGCAGATGGCCGCCTCTAGCTCTAGAAGACCCGAGACTTGGTTGGGGAGCAGGAAAGATGCTTGAGTCGGCTCGACGCAAATGCCGCGTCCGACCCGCATCGCAAGGGTGACGCGCTGTGCCACCAGTTCTTCTGGGGAAGTCTTCAGACGCTCCAGTTGCACATCCGTTTCGGTGTAAGTAAACTTCAGCATGGCTGGGATTTTCACAAAATATCGATCGTAGAACTGGGGGCATAGCACGTTGGAGTCGAGGGTTTCTCAGATGCGATCGATTCGCTCCAAGGCAAACCCTCCTATCTAAAAAATACGCATTCTTTTGAGGAAATATGCATTTTTAGATGCGCCAGAACCGATTTTTCGTCGGTTTAGTCCTGAGTCCCCCAAATATTGAACTGCTGTTGCCGCCAGAATTCTTCGGCAAACGCAACCGCAGGATGCATGGGTGCTTTGGGCTTGGTTTTGAGCGCCATTCCCACGGCGTTGAGAAGGCGATCGCCTTTGCGAGCATTACACGGACTGCACGCGGTCACCACGTTATCCCAGGTATGGGTTCCCCCTTTGGATTTGGGCAGAACGTGGTCGAGGGTGAGCTGTTTGCGACTCCCACAATACACGCAGGTATGGTTATCCCGCCGCAGCACCTCTCGTCGGTTGACCGGTGGTATCTTCCAGATTCGCTCGGTTCGGGTCATTTTCAGGCGAATATGTTCTGGAACCCACAGCACCATGCTTGGGGAACTCACTTGCCAACCCCCATCGCCGGAGGCTAACTCTAAGGGCTCGGCTTTGCCCGTTAGCAACAGGACAATAGCTCGCTTGACGTTGATACGGCTGATGGGTAGGTAGTTTTGCGAGAAAACCACCACCGATTGCCTCAAAACATCCGTTATACTCGTCACCGTTCGACTCCTTAATACAAAACCCCCACTTCGATATCTAGAAGCAGGGGTCAAACACGGTTACTGGTTTTGACTTTTATCTGGGGGCGACAGGTTGATGCCTTGCCCACCCGCTGCTTCGATTGATATTTGGCCGTTGATTCAGCCGTTGATTTCTATAACCTCGATGCTCCCTACTGACTGCTGCGAAATTCTCACCTGAATCAGTTCGATCGAATGTTTCCGGAATAAAAATACGTTCTATTGCAGCCAACTTTCCGGTAACTGCGAATGATAAATCATCTTCGCTCCCACACATCCACGTCCCTAATTTAGCCGATTCGATCGAATTTGCGGCATTGGGGAGGTTGGGAAGCTTGTTGGTATTGGCAGAGGAGCGTTTCACGAGAAGGCTGAAAAGTTGAATGTGTACATCTTACTTTAGGTATACTACACTAATATTACAACCATGTCCACCAATTTAGAGGAAAAAATTATGCACGCGACGACCCGCCCTCGGACTTCAACGACGGATATGGAGGTCACGAGCATTCGTTTGGAACGGGAATTGAAAGATAGACTCAAAGCGCTATCTGGAGATCGGGGATATCAAGCCCTCGTTCGAGATATTCTATGGAACTACGTGCAGTACAAGTCGGGGGAGTACAAGCCCCAATTTTCCCGTGCTGATATCCGCGCGAGTATGAAAGCGATCGCCCAAAAAGAGGAACGCTGCGTCCTCTCCGGCAAACTGATTTCTCCCGACGAACCGATGTTATTAGGATTGACCCAACAAGGGGATTTGGTTCCGCTTTGTTTTGAGAGTTTGGCTGGCTAACTTTATGGGGCAGGGGATGCAACGATCTTCTTCCCCTGCCATATCCCCCGATCGGGCTTTCTCGTCAGGGTTCTCCACAACCGGTCGCGCGGGCGCACGTTTCTATTAAAAAAATTATTTAGATAAATTCTCAATAATAAACCGCTTTCGGGGTCAAAAATTAACCCCTCGATCTTGAATCAAATCGATTAATCGAATGTCGGCATCCCTGTCTTCTCTAGCCGTATTTCCTTTTTTTATTATTAAAATAAACTTGCAATAACAGAATACATTTCGTTATTTCTCTTCCTCAAAATATTCATCAAAAGATATAATAATATTTGAAATCGATGCGAGTCTTAATTTCTCTCCATCTATTACCACTCGTATTGAAATTGAAAATTGTCTGCGCTCGGCATCTGAGTAGTTTCTCTTTATGAGTTCAACTGAAAAAGTCGGTCGAATCCAAGTTTGCTTTCAAATTAGCTACCACAAGTGGCAACTTCTGCAAGCGAACTGGTCCGATCGAGGAATTACTGAGACCGAAATGTTGAATGCTTTAATCGATCGCTATCTCGATAGCAACCCAGAGCGTTTACCTAGAACCCCCACAACAGGTTCTCAACCCCGTCGGACGCAAAAACTCGAGAATGCAGGGGATCGCGATACGACCGATCCCCTGCATCAGTACATTGACGATCGCGTCGGAGAAATCTTAGAACAGAATTTAGATTCGTACCTCGATCGACATTTTCAAGAGCAAATCGAGACAATTCTTCGCGACGAAATCTCTCGTCATATGGATGAAACGCACCAGGGAAAATCCGACGATCTCCAGTTGCCAAATTCTTCAAAGTCTCAACTCAAAAAAGAGCGCTCCATATCTCAATCGCACTGGCGATCGAGTCGAAATTCAACGGAATTAAAAACCGCTAAAGAACTGGCTATTATTTTAGGATGTTCTCCCTCGTACATCACCACTCTCAACCGGATTGGAGAGCTGGTAAAACGCGGTTGGAAAGATTCGGGAAAACGGCAGGGGAAACGGATTTTATACCAGCCCGTCGAAAGCGTAGAAGCGTAACGAGCGCAGATCGGGCGGTTGCAGAAGCCGTGAGTTGTTAACGCTCGATTGCCGAGAATTTGATGAAAGTATCTCAAAAACTTGCTCTGTCTATAGCCTGCCTTTTTTGCTTCCCAGCTTGTTCTTAGCCAATTCGATCGTCCGAAAAATTGCCATTGACTTGCCGTCAAGCCAGTCATTCAATTTTCTCGAGAAATCAAGGATTGGGTGTAAATGTGTCAGGTTGCCAGCCCGTTACCTTTTCCTGTTCCTCAATAAGCTGAGATTTCCAGAGATCGAAACCTCCTTAAATCCCTGAGATTTCCTGTAACGACACTAGCCGTGAGGGCGGCATATCTTGGATGAAGAAAGGCAAACGAGCCATAACATTCGCATCCGGGAGGATAGACAGCATGACTATTGCCATCGAACACAGCGATATGGCGATCGCCGAAAAAGAAGCATTGATCGATCGACTGCTGCGATCGACTGCCGGAGTCTTCGATATCTTCACCCTGTATATCGGCGATCGCCTGGGATTTTATAAAGTTCTCGCCGATCGCGGCTGGTTGACTTCCCTCGAACTCGCCGACGCAACTTGCACCCACGAACGGTACGTGCGGGAATGGCTCGAACAGCAAACCGTCTCTGGCATCCTAGAAGTAGAAGACGAAACCGCTCAAATCAGCGATCGTCGGTTTGGGTTGCCTGCAGGACACGCAGAAGTTCTACTCGATATTGACAGCCTAGAATATCTCGCGCCGATCGCTCGTCTGTTGGTCGGAGTGACGCGCCCCATCGATGCCGTCCTGGATGCCTACCGTAGTGGCGGTGGGGTTCCCTTCAGCAAGTACGGTACCGATCTTCGCGAAGGACAAGCGGGTATCAACCGTCCCATGTTTCTCAAAGAGTTGGGTTCCCAATGGATTTCGGCAATGCCCGATGTTTGTGCCCGATTGAACGCGGATCCCCCAGCACGGGTTGCCGATATTGGCTGTGGTGGCGGATGGTCGAGTATCGGTTTGGCCCAAGCTTACCCCAACGTGCGGGTGGACGGGTACGATCTCGATGCCCCCTCTGTAGCGTTGGCGCGTCAGAACGTCGAGAATGCCCGATTGAGCGATCGCGTGAGCATCCAACAGCGCGACGCGGCCGATTTCTCCCTGGCGGGACAATACGACTTAGTGATGGCGTTTGAGTGCATCCACGATATGGGGAACCCGGTGGGGGCGCTTTCCACCATGCGCCACCTGGCCGGGGATACCGGAACGGTTCTGGTTGCCGACGAACGAGTGGGGGAGACCTTCACCGCCAAGGGGAACGATGTGGAATGGATGATGTACGGCTGGAGCGTTCTCCACTGCCTCCCGGTGGGTATGGCCGATGGGGCCGAGTGTCACTGTGGAGGAACGGGAACGGTGATGCGACCCGAAACGCTATACCACTATGCCCGAGAAGCTGGGTTCAGCCGCGTGGAGATTCTACCCATCGATAATTTCTTTTTCCGTTTCTATCGGCTTCAACCGTAAGCGGCGCTCGATCGACTCTTTCTCAAGAATGCAAAAACCCCCCAGTCCAGTATGGGAAACGGTGGCGATTGTATGAGTCTGTGCCCCAATCCCGATCGCAGATTCTTCGCCGTTTCCCACCCCAGAGGAGGTGATGGGTTACTGATAAATAAGCTCTAAAAGGTTAACAGTCAACGGAATGTATAGCAGTTGCCAGTTTCTTTAGGACGACTCTATCCCTAACAGGTTCCCCATTTTGCCGAAACTTTTCTTTTAAGAGTCTACATGTAAAAAATTAGAGCCGTTCGCCGTGAATCCCGACCTTTATTCTTATAATCGATAAGAAATCCACCCATTCTTCCAACGTCAACAGTGGCAACTCAAAAAATTCCCAACTTGTTCGTAGTCGGTTCGATGAAGTCAGGTTCTAATACTCTCTATAACTATCTCGACGAACATCCCGAAATCTTCATGACCAAAAGACCGCTAAAAGAACCTCGGTATTTTGTCAAAGAGATGAACTGGTCGAAAGGTCGGGACTGGTATCTGAGTCTTTTCGAGGCCGCCGACAAGGAATCAATTTTGGGTGAAGCCTCTCAGCACTATTCTTGGATTCCTCACTACACGGGTGTGGTCGAAAGAATCGCCGAATTTAGCCCAGAGGCTCGCATTCTCTACATCATGCGCGACCCGGTGGCTCGAACCATCAGCCATTATTGGTGGGACGTACAGTGGTCTAATGAAGGTCGCGATATGCTCAGTGCCATTCAAAGCATGAAGCATTTTACCAATGTCAGCAACTACGCCATGCAGCTAAAGCCTTACATCGATCTGTTCGGGCGCGATCGGGTAATGGCGATTACCGTCGAAGAATTGACCGATAATACCGTTGAAACCCTACAACAAATCTTTAAATGGTTGGAGGTCGATTCTTCATTTGTGCCCGAAAAGCTCAATCGCCGAGACAACGTGTCTCCAAAGGTAATTCAAAAAACCATCGGTTCGAGTCTCTTTTCTCACTTGCGAGGAACGCCCCTGTGGAAAACCATAAAACAGCTCGTTCCCGAGTCAATGCGCGAAAAGATTCGGGATGTTCTCGTGCGACCGACAGAACGCGATCTGACGATGCTCGAACCCACCCGAGATTATCTACGACCCATTCAACAACAGCAAACCGAAGAACTCAGCCAACTTCTCGGTCGTCAGTTTCCCGAGTGGAAAACCCTCTATAATGTCAAGGCTTAACCAGTCAAAGTGTTTCAAGAAATAAACAATTCCGTCAAGATAGGGGGCGGTTTCCCACCATTAACGGTCGGAATTTATCCCACATCGTATTGAATTATTTTTTCTTGGAGTTCTCTTAAGAGAATCAGTTGATTTCCATCACTTCGCGGGGATAACGACCAAAATGAAGCGAGCCGTTTTTTGCGATTTTGATGGCACGATTACGCTCCACGAAACATTCGTCGCCATGCTGACTCGATTTGCCCCCGAACGATCGGCACAACTGTTGCCCGAGATCTATGCATTGCGGATGACGTTGCACGAAGGGGTGCGGCGGATGATGGCGGCGATTCCCTCCCGAGACTACCCGGCGATTTTGGAATTTACCCGCACCCAGCCCATGCGTCCGGGACTGGTTGAGTTGCTCGATTTTCTCGATCGCCAGCAGGTTCCGTTCGTCGTGGTTTCTGGAGGCTTGCGCGGCATGGTCGAAGCGGTGTTGGGAGATTTAAAGTCGCGAACGCTGGCGATTCACGCAGCCGATACCGATGTCAGTGGAGAGTATTTGCGGGTTTATTCGGAATTTGAAGGGGAAACGGAGATGGTGGAAAAGGTGAGGGCGATCGAACGGTATGGTGTTAAAGATTGGGTGGCGATCGGGGATTCGGTCACGGATTTGAATATGGCCGTGGCCGCCCCGACTATCTTCGCTCGCGATCGCCTGTGTCAGTACCTCAACGAGCGGCAAAAACCCTATATTGAGTTTAGGGATTTTTTTGACGTGCGCGATCGACTCGAACAAATGTGGGGATGATGGGGCGACTTCCACCTTCGACACTCTGGATCGATCTATATTGAATTGTCCGTTGGATTACCGGTCGTTGTCATCGATCGCGCTAAAATTGCTACATTCTCGGAGCATTCGACCGACTCATAGCCATGCGAGTAAAACTTTGGGGCACGCGCGGCTCTTTGCCTGCGCCGCCAACCCCCGATACGATTAAGGCAAAAGTTAGAGGTTTATTCTACGATTTTTTCGATCGCGGCTATCGAGAGGTTTCCGATATCGATCGATTCCTGGCCCAATTGCCACCCGATCGCGTTGGAGGATTCGGCGGCAATACCCTGTGCGTCGAAGTGAAGACTCCCGAGCAACAAATGATTATCGATGGTGGTACGGGACTTCGCTTACTCGGTTACGAACTGATGAAGGGAGATTGCGGGAAAGGTGAAGGGGAAATTCATCTTTTCTTTACTCATTTTCACTGGGATCATCTATCGGGGTTGCCATTTTTCGTTCCCCTTTACATTCCCGGAAATATTATCCACGTTTATGCCGTGCAACCGGAACTTCCCGAGGTTTTTCAAACCTTATTTCAACACCCTTATTTTCCCGTTACCCTCGATACGATCGAAGCACACATCAAGTATCATCAGCTCGAACCGAGAAAACCGATCGCCCTCCTCGATACCCTCATCACTCCTTATCAATTAGACCATCCCCAACCCTGCTGGGGCTATCAAGTCGAGTCCGGTGGCAGAGTCTTTTCTCACTGCGTCGATACGGAAATTACCCGCGTTTCCCGCCAGGAACTCGGACTCGATTTACCTTTATATCAAAATGTCGATTTGATGGTTCTCGATGCTCAATACACACTCTTGGAATCGGTCGAAAAGGTAAACTGGGGTCACGGTTCGGCGGAAATCGGGCTGGAAATTGCTATGCGAGAAGCCGTGAAACGCGTGATATTCGTCCATCACGATCCCCTCGCCTCCGACGAACAAATTGCCACGGTTGCAAACCGAACTCGTAAGGTTTACGAAAAAGAGCTGGAAATTTCTCGCCGTCGCGGTATTGAAACGAACCC
>NZ_JADEXN010000306.1 GCF_015207075.1 Zarconia navalis LEGE 11467 | reverse complement strand
CCCGAACGATCGCACCGACGGTAACTGGCAGTCCAATAATCGTCAGACCGAGCAAAATTCCGATAATTAAATCACCAACGTGCGGTCCGCCTTCATAAAAGGTTTCCTCTCGAATGCCCATGCAGTACCTCTGCTTTTGCCAACAACTGGTTTAATTCTTGCAGAAATTGAGAATAATTGCACTGCACTGCACTGGGTTTGACAGAGAGTATGAAGTCCCAACCGGGTTCGATGTATGGATATAGCTGGTGTAGTGCCGCTCGAATTTGCCGCTTGATTCGGTTTCGACCGGTCGCTTTTTTGGTCACTTTGCGGCTGATGGAAATTCCAAAGCGAGTTGGGGATTTTCGATCGATTTCGCCTTTGGTTTGGGTCTGGCGAGGCAACCCTCTCAAGGTGAGAGTCGATCCCTGAAATCGAGTTCCGAGCTTGTAAACCGCTTGGAAGTCTTTCCAATGTCGAAGCCGATGTGCGCTCTTGAGCACGATCGCATTAAACCGCCAACCGATGCCGTCCTTTGCTGCGGCGGGCGTTGATTACTCGCCTTCCGGTTTTAACTCGCATCCGGGTGCGAAAGCCAGAAACTCTTTTTCTTTTGCGGCTAGTGCCGTGTAAGGTGCGTTGGGGCATAGTATTTCTTTCAAAATAACGAAATCACAGTCTTTGATTGTATCAGATTTCTTTACAATTCCCATTTCGACCGCCCCGATCGATTCGCGTCAAGGCGATCGAATTCGGTCGGTTTTAAGACCGAATTTCCAACAATTCTGGGATTTTTATGAGATCTTTAGCGGTCAATACTAGTTGCCAATACTAATCACCCAAGTGCCCAGATACCGCAACAGGGGCAAATCGCCAGGGGAAAGAACTTTGCAGTTGAAGTAATACATACCACCGTTGCGCGGGTTCTTCACGTTAGAAAAGACAAGTTCGACTTTATATCCTGCCGGAACCGGTTCGAGGGGATAGATTTCGACAATTTGATTCTCTCGATCCCAAATCACTTCATCGATGGGCAGAGAGACGTAATCTCCATCTTTTTGGATGCGAATTTCGATGGGTTGATCGTCCGGTTCGTCTTCAGGATCGAACTCCAAATCGAACTCACCGGAATAGTAGTCGGGATAGTCGATGGAAAATTGAGCCACGGCGAAGGTCATCTTCTCGGCGGGGATGCGCAGCCGATAGCGATCGCTTGGGTGGCGGCGAGTTCCGTAGTCGAGGCGGAAGTTGAGTTCGTTTGCTCGTTCGACTCCACCAAAAATGGTCAGACCGGGCGTTCCTTGCGCCCAGCTAACGGTTGCTCTGACCGTTGCGAGACATCCAGTGATGGCGAGAAGACCTAGCAGCCGTCCGGTGGTCGCTTTAACTTTTGCAGACAACATAAATATGAATTGTATGGAGTTTAGGTGTAAGGGACGATGTTTATGAAGGGAATCTTAACAAATCTCTCGGAATTTTGGGGAAGTGCCCAAACTAACTTGACCGCTCTGGGTGAAGCAAAGTTCCAATAAACGCAGGCGCGAATTGAACAGAGAACGGGAAATGGGAAACCTAACCTTGTCAGGTTTTTAACTTTCGGGTGAATTTGAGCTGGGGGAGCAAAACTCAAGAATGTTCGTTGACCTCACGACCTGAATTGCTCGATTGTGAAGTTGTGAAGTCGATCGTAAAAAAACATTCCCGATCGGAAATGGGAAATGGGGATTTGGTAGGAACCCAACCCTAGAAATGGCGTCTGTGCGTAAGTCCAGATCTAGCTTTTATTTTCACGATCGAAATAACGTCGAGATAACTCAGTAGGTTTTCTTCTTTTTTCCCACCTTGCATAAAACTTCGGAAATTCACGGAGGACTAGATGGTGCCAGCCACTCAAGTCTCAACTCGATCGAACTGAAAGACTGCAGTTATTTGACAGCTTCCACAAAAATGGCATCCAAGTTCTAAAGAGACAATAGCTTGCTTTATTCGAGTAGCTTTCTCGCTCTCAATCCTGCCGAATCCCTTGACAATATGCATGTCCTCAAACAAGACTGGAATCTCGATCGCAAAACAGCGATCGGGGTAATTTCTGTTAACTCCATCGATTTTGTAAACCTCGTCTTCGATCGTTTCAAAAAAGGTCAAATCGTTGTCTTTTTACAGAGTGAAACCGATTTTCACAAAATCCAAGTCACCGGTGTAACTGAGGTGGTGAGACCCGAAGCCAAATTTGGCTGGTGCGATACAAAATTCACCCCCCAGCCGACATCATCTATCGCTCAGATTTCTTTTACCTCGGGAACGACCGGTCAACCCAAAGCGGTCTTGCTAACCCATCGCGCGCTCAACGATGTCGTCGAACGTCTCAACAGCATTATGGAAGTTGATGCGAGCATTCGAGAATATGTTGGAGTCCCAACCAATTACTCCTTTGGCTTAGGTCGATGCCGAGCAGTAGCAACTGCTGGGGGACAGTTCTACATCCCCGAGAATGGTTTTAACCCATTGGAAATACGAGAGATGCTCCGCCAAGGCTCTATCAATGCAATTTCCGCCGTTCCCAGTTTGTGGAGAACGCTGTTTCAGTGTGAAGAGATTTTTGGAAATGAGACCGATGGGGTCAGATGGATTGAAATTGGCTCCCAGTATATGAGCCGAGCTGAGAAAGAGCGGTTACTCAAATTATTCCCCAAGGCAAACATCGTTCAGCACTACGGTCTAACCGAAGCATCCCGCAGCACGTTCCTCAGAATCGATCGAACTCGAGGCGAACACCTCGAATCTGTTGGGAAAGCTTACGGAAATACCGATATAAAAATGTCTGCTGACGGCAAAATCATGATTAAAGGTCCTCATGTTGCCGAAATGTTGCTCGTTGAGGGTCAGCCAAAAAACAACCTCGATCCGAATGGATGGCACACAACCAACGATCTGGGTTGGATGAAAGATGAATACGTTTATTATCTAGGTCGAGCTGATGACCTGATTAATTGTGGGGGTGTCAAAGTCTCTCCGGACAACATTGAGAAATTCATCCGAAAAACCCTCAATATTCAATCCGGTATTGCGGTGGCAAGAGCGAAAGATCCCATTAGAGGTGAGGTCATCCTGGTGAGTACCCTCGCGGACGGGGGACTAGACCGGCAAAGCGTCAAGGATGCGGCAATCCAAGCGGCGGCAGCACATAATATCCACAGTCCAGATGCTGTTAAATTAATGGAACTTGATGAGTTTCCCACAACGGCTACTGGAAAAGTTAAAAGAAAACAGCTAACCGAACTTTATAGTGCTCGCTTAGAATCATTGCACGCTGCAAAGCAAGTAAAACGAGAAGAACCGTTATCCCAAACAGAAGACGATCGATCTCTAACGGACTGCGAACGAGAAATCGTTACTGTCTGGAAAAATGTTCTGAACTTAGAGCAGATCGATGCAGATAGCAACTTCTTTGAAATGGGTGGAGATTCGTTAACGGCGATCTCGGTCATGGTCAAAATGGAAAAGCTCGGCATCCCACCGCAGATCGTTAAAGGAATGCTACAGGGTTTATCGGTACGAGAGTTGGCTCGAAGAATCGAAAGTACGGAAGATAAAAAAGCAACATCTCACACGATAACGAGCTATTACACGAAAACCGGCATGAATATCAACATCGTGCGTGGCTTGTTAGTTTTATGCGTGATATTCTCTCACTGGTACGCTGGCTTCGCCAATAGGCTTCCTCCTATTGTGGGAAATATCAGACCGTATATCTCACCCATCTTAGCGGCCGGAACTCCCGGATTTGCCATTATATACGGGGTCTCTGCGGGGTATTCGATGTTTAGTATCTTCCAGCAAGATCGAAGCCGTCTGAGCCAACTTCTGAGGTCAACCTTTATAGTTCTCGCTGGGGGAATCGTCATTAGTGCGTTACTCAGACTGAGTCACGAGTTTATCTCCGGTCAAATTCAATCTTTGACTGATATTACCAATGCCTTTTATTCTGTTCTTGCCTATTACTTACTGATTACTGCCACGCTGCCGTTTTGGTTCAAGGCGATCGAAAAGTCAAAAAATCCTGCCGCAAAGTCAATATTAATCAGTATTCTTCTATATTGTTTTTACTATTACTTCATTTCTGGGATCTCTGCCTATGAAGCTCATGGTTTTGTAGAACTGATAAAACTCGTGATGACTGCAAAGTACAGCTACTTTAACTTGACTGCCGGGACTCTTTGTGGAATTGCAATTGGTATTACGTTGCGACAAAACAGCCAGAAGCAAGGCATCCCAAACAGTTTTGTCTGGATCGGTTGTGCTTGTCTGGCTGCTGGATTTGTAGTCTGCTCCCATGCGGGGATGTCTGAGAGTTGGTTCGTATGGCCGACGAGAAAAACGCTTCTTTGGGGATGGCTTTTCTACATAGGTTGGATACTGCTCGGTCTAGATGCGATTCATAAAATATTATCGGGTTACAATCAGTTTTCTGCTTCCAAAAAGTTTGTATTACAAGCTTTGGCAACCGTCGGAATTTTAGCATTCCCATTATACGTGACCCATGGCATGGTTCTTCCTTTGAGACAGCTCATGGTTGCTGGCGGTCTACCCAGTACGTTCTCACTTTTTATATCGTTCTCGCTATTTCTGGGTTCGTTTGCATTTATTTTCAAAAAAATTCATAGTACGAACTTTACTTGGTAAAGGAGTCAGCATTCATTCAAATTGAGAATGCTGTGAGAAAGTTTGTGGCTCTTGTCTTTTTACAACCAAGCGAGGATTACTCTCGACTCATCTCAACGGGAGATTGATGCTTTTCCGAACCGGCTGCAACAAAAATAAACCAAAATTTATCATTGTTTGTATTGATGTCAGCAAACCCCGAACAGAGATTAAGACAAGTTGAAGATATCGATCGCTCTGTGGGGATCGGCATAGGATGCAGGAAGTACGATCGTCTACTTGAAGTTACCCAAACGACGCTTTTGCCAACAATACCGAACCGCTCGAGATATAAACGTTTTCGGTACATAACGTCGATATCTCGTACCCAACAACAACTAGACCCCACGCTCTCCTCACGCTAAGAATCGATCTCAGACAACACCGATCGCGAGTTCGATTTCAGTCTGAGCGCGTGGATTCAGCCAACTCGATCGCCACTTCAGCACCCAGAAGAGGGTCGTTTTCCCTCGATCGAGTCTCTGTCGTGTCAAAAATTTTAATTTCCATCCACAACATATTAAGGAGAATTTATGACCGTAGCCGCTCCCAAAGAAGTTGCAACGCCTTCAATCCCTGAAAAGAAAACCCGCCTCAAAATAGGGATTCCCAAAGAAGTTTTTCCCGGTGAATGTCGGGTGGCTGCCACTCCCGATACTGCCAAAGTACTGCAAAAATACGGCTTCGACGTGCTGCTAGAATCCGGAGCGGGTGCAGCGGCAAACTTTTCTGACGATGCCTATCGCCAGGTTAGCTGCGAAATCTTACCCGATGCCGCCAGTCTTTGGGAAAGCGCCGACATTGTCCTCAAAGTTCGCCCCCCTCAGGAACACCCCGATTTGGGCAAACACGAATCGGAATTGCTCCGCGAAAACGGAACCCTGATTAGCTTCATTTGGCCGGCTCAAAACAAGGAATTGCTCGATCGCCTCGCCGCCCGCAAAGCCACAGTTTTGGCGATGGATGCGATCCCCCGGATTTCTCGGGCGCAGAAGATGGATGCCCTCAGTTCCATGGCGAATATTGCCGGATATCGGGCAGTGGTGGAAGCGGCAAACCAGTTCGGACGCTTCTTCACCGGACAGATTACCGCTGCGGGTAAAGTGCCTCCCGCCAAAGTGATGGTGATTGGGGCAGGGGTTGCCGGACTCGCCGCCATTGGTGCCGGACGCAGCTTAGGGGCGATCGTTCGCGCTTTCGATACCCGCCCGGTGGTGAAAGAACAGGTGGAAAGCCTGGGGGCGGAATTCCTCGAACTCGAATTTGAAGAAGACGGCACCGGACAAGGCGGTTACGCCAAAGTGATGAGCAAGGAGTTCATCGAGGCGGAAATGGCGCTATTTGCCGAACAAGCCGAAGAAGTGGATATCATCATCACCACGGCTTTGATTCCCGGCAAACCCGCCCCGTTGCTGATTACCGAAGAAATGGTATCGAGCATGAAAGCCGGTTCGGTGGTGGTGGATATGGCCGCCGAACAAGGGGGCAACTGCGCCGTCACCAAGCCCGGAGAAATTTACAGCTACAACGGCGTGACGATCGTCGGTTTGACGGATTTGCCCAGCCGGATGGCCGCCCAATCGAGCCAACTTTACGGTACTAACCTCTGCCATCTCCTCAAAGATATGGGGGGTTCCCAGAACTATAAAGTCGATTTTGAAGACGAAGTGGTGCGCGGGGCGCTGGTGCTGCATACCGGCGAGATGACCTGGCCCGCACCGAAGCCCAGTACGCCGACTCCCCCTCCAGCCCCCGCACCGAAACCGGAACCGACGGTGGTGGCTGCGGCGAAGGAGGAAGAATCCAGCAGTGGCGGCTGGCTGTGGATGGTTGTCGCGGGACTTGCCCTGGTG
>NZ_JADEXN010000305.1 GCF_015207075.1 Zarconia navalis LEGE 11467 | reverse complement strand
CTCCGGTAATGGCCGATCGAGCGGCTTCGGTTTCCACCGGTTGCAGGAGAATGGAGGTATTCAATCGTTTGATGAGATCGATGGTTTGGCTCGATATCCCGGCTTCGTGCAAATCGGCTTCATATCCTTTAGGATCTTGAATCAAAAATCGAGAAATCGATCGCATCAATAAATCTGCCCCCACCAGATAGGCTTCTCCGGTTTTGCCCAAGCCATTTTTCTCCCAATTTTGGTTACCCGTCATCACATTATTGATGTTATCGACGGGTAACTGAACCGCTAAAATCCCGACAATATGAGGACCGTTGTAAATGGGAGCGGCAAAAAACGCCGCCGGTGCACCGTAGGAGGGAACGTACGGTTTAAAATCCACCACTTGAACGAATCGTTGACCGGGGTTATCTCGAACTTTCTCGATCGCATCGGCGAGATTGCTACGTCGATAGGGCCCGCGATCGAGGCTAGTAGCATAGTCTGTTTCTTTGTATACCGAATACACAATTTCTCCCGTCTCGAAATCGATGAGAAATAGATCGTAGTAGCCAAATTTCTGAATCAAATTCCGAAACAGGGGATGATATTTTTGGTGGGCTTTGCTATATTCGCGACCATCTCCGGCATCGGTCAGCTCATCTTTTTCACCGACGGGTGATGGATTGCTTGCCAGGTAGAGATCTTGAAGGTACAAACCCACTTGTGTTGTGGGGCGATAGTTGGAAAAAACTTGCTCTCCTTCGATATTTTCTGAAAGCTTTGGAAAAAATTCTTGAGTATAATAATTTTTGACTTTTTGAGATGTTTCTGAAGAAATCACCTCGTTTTGCAGCTCTTTAAAGGCTGAGTTGAAATCAACCATGGCCGAGACGACCATGCGATCTTCGCTAAGAGTTTCTACGTGATTGCGCAGGATTCTCATGTAAGACTCTATTTGATTGCCTTTGGAGGCTCTGACGCTGGTGAGTCGTTCGAAGGTTTGAGTGGTGAAGGTACTTCTAAATCTCAACCAACTCAACAATCCCGCGATCGCAAGCGATCCCAAACTGACCCCTAAAAGTAGGGCCATCATTCTGGATTTGATACTGAGTTTATTCAGGAATAGCACCGAAGTTTAACTCCTTATATTAATATATGTTCAAGTTTGCTTTAATTTATTTTTGTAAAGCCTGTAATTCGCTAAATTATCCTATTTCGTGTTGGGCGGACTTGCATTTTATTAAGACCCAGAAAGAGCGCGATGAGAAGAAAATATCACAAAAATCGTGAATTGAAAGATTCATCGATCTCCAGACATCAATTAAGTTCTGCATTATTGTGTCGCGCGCAGAAGAAACGATCGTGCTATCCGGGTTGCAGTGAAAGGCGATCGACCCCGATTTAAAATTCTTGACGTTTCATTACATTGTGGAATTTATAATAATAGCGACGTTGCCGGTCAGCTCGCGATCTAGACTTTCCCTTTGGACTCACCTACACCCTTTGCCCTTTACCAAGACCGGCTCGCGCAGCACGATCGATCTGACATGAGACATCCGCACCGCACCCCCCCGATCTTGAAGCCCTCGCAACTCCAATCGCACTCGATCGTTCCATCTCATCCCACAGGTAAGTTCCCTCTAGGTGGGTCACCCTTTAAACCTTGAAAACTTGGTAAGATCGAACCCAGGACGTACTAAACTCTAAATTTAAACCAACATATTGGAAATAGTTGGCAAACGATCGGCACAACGGCAAAGCCCGCGCTATCAAACAAGTTAGCCTGATGCAAAAGCCAGATAACTCAAGCCTGGTGTTTTCCGATCTAAGTTGAGAATAGGGCCGCGATCGAGTGACGAGGTAATTCAACATTTATGCATATTATTCCAGCGATCGACTTACTAGAGGGGCGCTGCGTCCGTCTGTATCAGGGAGACTACAATCGCTCTGAGACTTTTGATGAAGATCCCGTTGCGGTTGCAAACCAGTGGGTGGAACGCGGGGCACAATGGTTGCATTTAGTCGATCTCGATGGGGCGAAGGTCGGTCAACCGCAAAATCAGGGAATTGTGGCCGAGATTGCCCGCGCTGTGCCAATTCCCGTTCAGGTGGGGGGAGGACTTCGCGATCGTGCGAGTGTGGAAAACTTGCTCGCTTTGGGTGTCGAGCGCGTTATTCTCGGCACCATTGCCGTGGAGAAACCGGATTTAGTCGCCGAGTTGTGTCGGGAGTTTCCCGGTAAAATTGTGGTCGGGATCGATGCGCGCAACGGATGGGTGGCGACGAGGGGATGGTTGGAAACCTCTGAAGTCCTCGCCACGGATCTCGCCGGACAGATGGCAAGTTTGGGTGCGGCCGCGATCGTTTATACGGATATCCACCGAGACGGAACCCTGAGCGGCCCGAATTTGGAAGCTCTGCGGCAGTTGGCTGGGGCGATCGATATTCCGATTGTCGCCTCGGGGGGGGTGAGTTCGATTACCGACTTGCTGAGTTTATCAGCTCTCGAACCGCAAGGGGTTACCAGTGTCATTGTCGGACGAGCGCTGTATACAGGAGATGTGTCTCTAAAAGATGCTCTTCAAGCGGTTGGGCCAACTCGCATTCTGGATATTCCTCCAGATTTTGGATCTTCGACTTGGGCTTAGAAAATCGATTTCTCGTTCAACTCGTGCGAGAGGCCATGACAAATTTGAGGCGAGCAACCCGGTTATCGGGGGCTATTTTTTGCATACTTCATCGAACGATCGTTTTGGTCTATTTGTTATGGTAATGACTCCAGAAGAACTTCAATATCTAATCCGAAAAACAGTTACGTACCTAGAATTTCAGAGTGATGATTCGGCTGTTGAATTGGTAGCTCAATGGCAAAATATTCTCGATCGGCTCGATCGCTTGAAACAGAAGAAACGACCGCTGTAAGTTTCAATTCAATCAGTGCATTACCGCTAGATACTATGCCGCATTATCCTCCTGTAAACTTCTTGCACGATAAGCTCATTCAAGCCAGTCAAAAGCAACTAACAGGTCGGCTGGAAGTTCAATCAGGTCGAGGCAAAGGATGGGAGCTTTATTTCTGTGTCGGCTATCTTTCTTGGGTATCGGGAGATTGGCATCGTATTAGACGTTTTCGCCGACAGTTGAAGGCTCAAAAAGTGAAGATAGACTGGAATCTCTTGTCCGGGCGAGATAATGACGATATGTTTCCTTGGGATTTTCAAGCAATTCAATTGTTGAAAAAACGAGGTATTATCACAGAAAAGCAGGTTTTCGAGATCGTGGATTCGATCGCGATCGAAGTCTTTTTTGATATTTTATTGTCGGGAATAAACTCAGATTTAAGCTATACAACTAACTTACAAGAAGATACTCTTTTATTTTTAAAAATGCCTTCTTTTAAGTTAAGTATTAAATCAATATTTTCTAAAGTCGAAAAACAAATAGATACTTGGATAAAATCCGACTTAGCCTCGATTTCTCCTAATGATGCTCCCCTTATCAAACATTCAAAAAGTTCGATCGAGAGCACGAATAAGCTTTATCAAAAAATCGCCGCCAAGATGAATGGCAAGAGAACTTTGAGAGAAATTTCTCAAGGCTTTAAAACCGATACATTTAAACTCACAAATTTTATTACCCCTTATATCCGAAAAGGGTGGATCGAGATCATTGAAGTTCCAGATATTTCCTATCAGTCAATTCCCAGATCCAAACTCAAAGTCTCGAAGATTCCCGAAATTCCGTTAATTGCTTGTATTGACGATAGTATTGGAACGATTAAAACGATCGAGCCGATCGTAAAAACGGCGGGCTACAGATTTTTGGCAATTCAAGATTCTCTTAAAGCGGTATTGACGCTAATCGAAACCAAGCCCGACTTAATTTTTCTCGACCTAGTAATGCCCGTCGCCAATGGATACGAAATTTGTACTCAACTGCGACGAATTTCTCAGTTTTCTAAAACGCCCATTATTATTTTAACCTCCAGTAAAGGGACAATTCCTCGAATGCGAGCAACCGCTGCCAAAGCATCTGGTTTTTTGAGTAAGCCCATTCATCCTCAAAAAGTTCTAGCGGTGATTCGTAAATACTTGGGAAAGCTCGATCGACCTTAATTCAACCAAATCTATTAAAGCGATCGCGTATTGAGTTCCTCGCGAAAAGTATCCCATTGTGCCACGGCATCAGGATCGGACATTTTGCCCTGCTGCATCAAAATTATCCCGTCTTGAAAGTCAACAATGCCGTAGTCTCCCGATTCCGTCAAGCCATCGATCGCCCAAACTAAAGCTTGTAGTAAAAAGCGATCGTGCTTGAATGCAGCTTGATATTCTTGCAGGTGCCACAAATCGGCGATCGCGTAATCCATCCGTACCACCTCTCCCGCATCATCGCGAACCTCCAAAAGCGGGAACCGAAAGGTTTCGCCCGAATCGGAATTCGGATCTCGTAAAACCAGCATTGCCGCATCTTCGAAGCCGACAATACGGTTGTCTTCAGCGTAACGAGATAAATCGGGATGGGGTAAGCGCAGAACCTTTCGGCGTCCCGACAGATGGGGAATAAAACCTGTGGTGGCTGCTACGCCAGCATCGGGGGGAATACGATCGAGTAGCGGATAAGCCTGACGCGCGTGTTCCCACTGACGGTTTAGGGGTACGTAAACCAACGGTTGAATCGAGTCGGGGATTGCAAAAGAAAGTGTCCGGTTGGGGTTAGAAACGAGAGTAATGATTACCGATAAACTCATGCAAAAAATCCAAAAACGGCGAATTGAAATTTTGTCGAACCGTTCGGGATTTTGAGACCACCATTGAATCGCACCGTAAAATAATCCAGGAACGATCGTCATGGCATAGCGAATATTAATCGAGAGAACGGTTTGTCCTTTGGCAATCAGAAGTTTGAATAAAGGAAATCCAGCGATCGCCCATGCTGTTGGAGAAAGTACCGGCACGAAAGCCAACGGCAAGCACTGACCCAAGATATAATTAATCGTGCGATCGAATGGGGTTAAAAGTTCGCGAATCAAAATTTGGGGCTTGCTCAAAATCCCCCAAATTATTTCCAACGTCGAGGCTTCGGTGCCATCGGCATACTGACCGAAACGTTCGATGGTAAATCGTCGGGATACATCTTCGGAAAACAACGGCATAATCGCATTGGTAAGCACCAAAATATAACCGAAACTTAGGGCACAGACTGCCAATCCCACGCGGGGGTAGCGCCGACTCAATACTAAATAAACTCCCACCCCGAACAAGCTGACTCCCGAGTCTTCTCGCACCATCAAAATACACCCCGCCAAAACCCAAAATAACCACCACCATCGTTTTTCCATCGCCAGCAGCAAACCAAACATAAACAGGGGAAGTTGGCAGCTATCGTGAAAGTTACCCAAAGTCGGACCGAGAATGGCGTTGGCGGCGTAGTAACTAACGGCGATCGCGGCGGCGATGGGAGAGGACACCGACTGCCGTGCCAGAAAGTACAGAACAATTCCGGCAGCCGTCACCAGAGTGACTTGCAAGACACTCAGAGTCGCAGCCGTCGGAAAGAGCGCGTAGAACGGCAGCCAGAACAGTAGGGCCGGTGTAAAATGTTGCCCCAGTCGGTGATAGTACACTTCCGGAATCTGATTGTCCCCCACCACGTCGATCGAAAGTGAAGAGGACAAAGAACTCTCAAACAGACGACCGTGGGAGTTGTTCCAAAAGACCTGATTGAAAATTCCCTGATCGAAAGATGCGTAAAACGTATAGTAGCGGTGAAGGATGAGTACCAAACAAATTCCAAAGAAGGCAAGTGCTGCCCCCATGGTGAGTCGGAACCAAGGATTTTTGTGCCAATCGATCGATTTTACCAACCTACTTCTCCAAACTTAGGATTCAGGACGACAGAATGTACCAGAACAGGATAATATATCGAAATCTAAAGAAGATATTAAGCTCACAAAATTCTTTCATTTTTCGACCTTCGGCCTAAGTCGATCGACCTACTCGTTTTTCATCCTTTATCGAGATGGTATGCCAGCATCTCCTTCCCAATTCAATTCTTCGGAAGCTCCCCTGCAACTATTGTTATTTGTCGATGGACGACCCAGTTCTTGGGAACAACTTCGGCAGGTTCTTGCGTACCTTAAAGAAAAAAATAACGAAGTAGACTGGGATCTCAAAACCATTAAAGTTAGCGAAAAACCCTATTTGGTCGAGCATTTCAAGTTAGTTGCCACCCCAGCATTAATTAAAATACATCCCGAACCCCAGCAAACCCTAGCCGGCAGCTATATTGTCGAGCAATTGGCTCGGTGTTGGCCGCGCTGGCGGCGCTCTGTTGAAGACTGTACCGAAAAAACGTCCGAGCCCAATCCCCTGGAGAAAACAGCATCGAGCGATCGCTCCCTCGGTTCGATTGCCAACTCCGCTCAAGTCATTCAACTGTCTGACGAAATTTTTCAACTCAAACAAGAAAAAGAGGAACTGCAAGAACTATTGCGATTTAAAGAGCGACTGATTTCCATGCTCGCTCACGAAATCCGCAACCCTCTAACGGCCACATCCATGGCCATCGATACCC